>JABABO010000042.1 GCA_014238195.1 Kordiimonadaceae bacterium
AAACTCCTGCTATATGGTTTCTGGAAGACCACCCAAATAATGTGCGGCTTGTTCTTTTCGCACTTTTTCAGCTTCGCGTATCAATTGGCTTTCATGATAGTCTTTGGCTTCAATTTCGAAATACCAATCACTTTCGATGTTCATTTCTCTCATGGCGTCGGCGACTTGTTGAGGCGATACGCGGAAAAACTCTTTTCGAGTGTTGTTTTTATTGACACGGAACTCATGGAACTTTTTGTGAAGTTGTTTTTCTATGGCTGGGGCATTTTCGTTAAATGCTATCGTGTGAACGTCAAACCGAAAAGCGACGCTGGCATCACCAAGTTCAATAACTCGGTCCATTGGTTCCAAGCGTCGTGTCATACCAATCTTGACTACATCAGAACCGAAACATCCAATATTAGAAATAACATAGATATATCCCGCTTTTGTAAGTTGTGCTTGTGATAGAGCGCGTTCCTGATTCTTTTTCAACTTGGTGATTTCGGCTTCAAGCTTTTTAATTTCTTTGCTTTTCTGGCTGGCTTCTGCACCTAATATCTTTTCCGCTATTTCTGTGGCACGTCTAAGCTGTTCTTCCTTTTCATCTAACTCATCCTCAATTTCATCTGCATTCGCCAATCTTAATTTTGCTTGTTCACGTAAGATGGCTTTTTGCTTTTTTGCCCCTTGTTTTAGTTCTTGTTTGCGTTCTAATTCTTCATGCCAAAGAGATAGCTCATCTTTTTTCAGGTGCTTATAATGATAGGTGATTTTAACAGAGGCAACTTCCCCTAATTTGGTGATAGTCTTATGTAGTCTGCCCAGCTTATTAGATGCAGTGTCGTATGTTGAATGGCGCATGGCTTTTCGAATTGTATCAAACTCGTTGTTAAAAGCTTTCAACATCAAGTGACGATAAGCTTGTATGAGTTGATCGCCTTTCTTTTTGCTGCCATGAACTGTCCAGGTAATGCTACTTACTACGGCTTTATCCTGGAGAATCGTTTGTAATTGTCTTTCATGGCAGGCTTTGATTTTGTTTTTGAGCTCCTCACTATCCTCAAAGCTGAAGGCTGGTGGAATAATGCCATAGACGATGCCAGAAAGTTCTTTATCTGCACTTAGTATTCGTTTTTGAAGCTCTTCAAATAATACTTGACCGCGATCATGCGCTTCTTGTGTCGAGAGGGCCTTTTTTGTGAACTCAGCAACAATATCTTCAAGTGGTTTTGCTCGATACTCGGCATCCATTTTCTTGTTGAGTTCTTTGAGTTTAGTAGTTTTGACAGCGGCCATGATTATAAGGCCTACGAAAATAAGAATGATAGCTAATGGAACTTGCTCATTTTGTAGAAAAGAAACATCCATTTTTACATCCCCTGGTAATCCTCCTTTTTTAGGAGGTTTCGAAAGCAGAATCTTATGCAGCCATGGATATGTCCCTGACTTGTCTTCGGGCTACTTTTTGTTTTGGTATTATACCACAGATTGCCATATTGGGCCTTTAGTGATTATATGTCCACATCCAATATGTTGCGGTAGTCTGAACCTCCTCAATTGAGGTGAATATATACTGGTTCAGCTAATTATATTGAACAGCATGGCATATCGCACCGTTCGATTAAGTCGCTCAACATACCCATTTTCAACTGGGGGTTACTCAATGCGCTCAGATGGATAAACAAAAGATCAATCTTTTTATCCTTCGCCCATTCGGCCAGTTTATGGCTGATATATTATCTATATTCGCTCAAGCTTGATCGGTAGCGTGTGTCTCAATGCCAAGTTCTTCTTCCTTTGTGTTTA
This sequence comes from Kordiimonadaceae bacterium, assembly GCA_014238195.1. GTDB lineage: Bacteria > Pseudomonadota > Alphaproteobacteria > Sphingomonadales > Kordiimonadaceae > JABABO01. Next base: position 1,789 of record JABABO010000042.1, read on the forward strand.
GTGTTTCATGGGCGATTATCCATTCACGCTCGGCTTTTTCGATCAGGTCTTTGGCCTGTGCTAAATACTGTTGAAGCTTTGCTGTGCGCTCAGTTTTTTTTGCGTCAATGTTTTCATATAAAACAGGATCTGCCAGCTCTGCTTCGATCTTGTATTTTTCGCTTTCCAGCTTTTCGATGCGCTTTTCGGCCTGCGCGGCAGCTTTGCGGTAAGGGGCGATTCTTTTTCGTTGTTCGGCTGCGTTACGGCGCAGTATTTTTTTATCAATCCCATCTATGACTTTATTCTTTTTGCTGTGGTCCATCGTGCGAATGGCAAGCAAATATCGTTTATAATCGTCAAGGTCGCCGTTAAAGGGTTTTACATCCCCGCCCTCAACAATCCATAAACGGTCAGCACAGGCATTTAACAAATGTCGGTCGTGGGTAATGAGCAAAATGGCCCCATCATACTCATTAATCGCATGAATAAGCGCTTCACGGCTGTCCACATCAAGGTGGTTTGTGGGTTCGTCCAAAATCAAAAGCTGTGGTGCCGCAAACGTAGCGACAGCAAACATCAATCGGGCTTTTTCGCCGCCAGATAAGCTATCAATCGGGCGATCTGCTTTTTCAATACCAAACCCAAAGGCACCAAGCCGTGCACGTACTTTGCTTTCAATGGCTTCAGGCATCATTTTGGTCATAACATCCAGTGGTGTTTCTGTGATACTAAGCTCGTCTACTTGATGCTGCGCAAAATAGCCAACATTTAGGGCGCGAGACTTGCGCATTTTTCCACTGAGAGGCGCTAAACGGGCTGCAAGTAATTTTGCGAACGTTGATTTACCGTTTCCATTTGCACCCAGAAGTGCAATGCGGTCATCCATGTCAACACGCAAGTCTAGCTGCTTTAAAATGGGTTTTCCGACTTCGTAACCCGCATCACACTTTTCAAGGGCAATCAAAGGGCTGGATAGTGGTTCTGGTTTCGGGAAGGTAAAGGGCACAGTTTGTTCTTGCACCATAGTCGCAATGGGTTTCATGCGTTCCAGCATTTTTAAACGGCTTTGGGCTTGCTTCGCCTTGTTGGCTTGGGCGCGAAAACGATCAATAAAACTTTGGATATGACGACGTTCTCGTTCTTGTTTGGATTTCAGGGCCATTTGGCGCTGCATTTGCTCCCGCCGCATGTCTTCAAAACGGTCATATCCGCCCGTATATCCATACAGCTTGGTCTGGGTTAAATGAATAATATGTGTAACAGATTTATTCAGAAGATCACGGTCGTGGCTAACGATTAAAACAGTATAAGGGTATGATTTTAAAAAATTTTCCAGCCACATCACACCTTCTAGGTCCAGGTAATTTGTAGGCTCATCTAGCAATAGCAAGTCGGGCTGATTAAATAAAACACAGGCAAGTGCCACACGCATACGCCATCCCCCGCTATAGCTTGCACAAGACCTAGATTGCGCGGCTTCATCAAACCCAAGCCCTG
>JABABO010000060.1 GCA_014238195.1 Kordiimonadaceae bacterium
GAAAAAGCCATTCCAGTGATTAAAACTGTTATGGAAACCGCCGCCCTGCCGGCAATCAATTTTTCAATTCCGCTCACTGTAGGCACTGGTACAGGTAAAAACTGGGATGAAGCGCATTAGGGCGAGTGCATAGCTGTCTTAGAAAACATTACTAACCTATATCGTCTGTATTCCATATAGGGCGGTTTAACCAATCCTTTGGAAATCCCATAGCCCTTAAATCAATATCATATGATTTAATCAGGTCTTTTAAACGTGCACGCCAAGACCAACCTCCCTCAATTTGATGCGTTAGGTAAGCAGACATCGTCAATGTGTTATAGATCTTATAAGTCCTTTTTGAGACGGTAGGGTCCGAATATTCTATTAAACTATCAATTAAATCGCCATTGCCTTGTGAAGGAATGATAAATGGGATAGAAATATTTCTATTCCACAGTCTTGAATGATGGGCGCAATGATTCCGGATGATGCATAAATGATGTATGAAAGACACCAATATTTTTTCATCCAATTTATACTGTTTTGCAACACGATTTCTCATTTCTGGGGCCTTGGTGAATTTATACCACCTTGAAAAAGAACCAAAGGACAATAACTCAGCCGCCGCCCAAATTGGAGGCATATCCTCCTTATATTTATCTTTAAAATGTTTTACAAAGGTTTCTCGACTGTCATTAGCAGTATCAATCCATTTTTGTAAGCCTGTGCGATACTTCCATTCTCCCCTGTGCTTCACAAAAGCATGTGGTATCAGTTGTGCATGAGGACCATATGCATGCTTCATAACATTAACCCATTTCGACCTGACAGAAATTTCAATTCTCTCTATCGCATTAAGGACGAGCATTCTCAGGTCTCGGTCAAATTCATAAAGGTTTTTTATTTGGTCAAATGTTGTTCCAGTCTTAAATTGATGGGTTCTGGGTTGAGATTCGCACGGTTCTTCAAACGGTAACCAGTATGAACACAGGTGATAATATGTGATATGCTGCATAAAATCTTCGGCAGATTGATCACACTCGATGACGAGGCCACGATCTTTTAGTAGCTTGAGGTGTTCCTGAATTGTCAGAGGTGGCTTATTGAAAGGGATCATATTGATCCCCTAAAAGAAAAAGACCCCCCTGGTGCGCCGTTCTTATGGGAGGCGTGGGGGGCTCTGTTAGGGGCACTATGAATCAAATACCCATTACAAGTCAAGAATAATTTATCTATAGATTCCAATTTGTTAACCATGTTTATAAGGATAAGGCATAAGTTCTTGATTTTAGATTCTTTTTTAGAGTTACTCTAATGGGTGAAAATTAACAACTCTTTTGTTTGATGAGTTGCTTATCAGTAAATTCATCATGGATTACATAATAATCCCGAATCACCCCTTTAAAAAGCCATGATTATTTTTGCCTACAATGAGTTATAGATAAAAATGGGAGGATTACCTGACCAGAAGGTTATGTCTGGTAAATTGACAGATTTTATCAAACATTAGAATAAGCCGTACACTGATCTAAGCAACCCAGTAAACATACCTAAAGTCATGAGCGTTTCACTTTAGTATTACCCTTCAATCCGTTGATTTTCCTCAAAGGGTTTCGTGGTATCGCGGATGATCGGCCACAGCAGCTGGGCGCCTTCGCTCATCGGGGCTAGGTTTTCAACACCGAAGGTTTCTGGGTACTGACGCGTAATTTTCGCAGTGCCGAATAAAATATCCCAGAAAAACAATAGATTACCAAAGTTCCCCTTATAATTTGTGATCTGGTCTTCAACATGCCTGCCATGATGAGCGGCGTGCGTGGCAGGGGTGGAAATTACCCGCTCAACAACCCACATGATCGGTGATAGCGCTTTAATTTTATACAAGGGTGCATCCCAGCGAACATTGGAGTGCGCCCCAAAAATCACGCTCATTTTCACTGTAACATAATAGACGTATACTTCACCAAGACCTAGATATAATAAGGCCCCTGTTATCCACAACGATGGCATGAAAAGATAATAAAGCATATTATTACGGTAAACGATGCGAATGCTCATATAGTGTCCATTATGGTGGGCGCGGTGCAGCCCATAAAGCCAAGGAAAAGTATGGCTAGCGCGGTGCCACCAATATTGTAACATATCATCAAGCACCAGCAGTAAACCAAGCTGCGCCAGAATGGGCAGGCCAGCCAGCGTATTTGCTGAATTTGGGGCGATGGTTGCCGCTATTACACCGCCCAGCAATAAAACCATCGGCTGCGTCACCACAGTCAGCATAACTGTGCTGATCAATTCTACCCATTTATCGCCTTTTGCTTCCTCAGGCTGGTGTAAAAAGCTTTTGCTGATAATTTCAGCAATGCCAAAGCTTATAAAAATCACTAATATTACCAATTGATAGTTCATGGGCTTATCCTTTGATTTCTAGGGTTGGTGCGTGGCAGAAACACATTAATCCCACCATGGGTAAAAGGGCGGCATATCCGTTGACGCTTTTTCCTTAAAGTCAGGTGCGCGCTTTTCAAGAAAGGACGCTACCCCTTCTTTGCCGCTGGTGATGCTGGTATAATACATCGCTAGGCTATCGACTTTATGGGCTTCAACTGGATGGCGGGCAGCGCGGTTACGGTGGATCATCTGCCGGGTCAGTGCGATGGCCACGGGGCTGTGGCCCACAATGCGGCGCGCAATATCATAGGCCGCTTCCAGCAGGGTGTCAGGGTCGTGCACTGATTTGACAAATCGGGCTTCTTTGGCCACGTCACCGTCAAAAATCTCCCCCGTGTAGGCCCATTCAAGTGCTTGGCTAACCCCGACAATATTGGGTAAAAAATAACTGGAGCATGCCTCTGGTACAATACCGATTTTATTAAAGACAAATCCGATTTTAGCTTTTGTTGAGGCCAAGCGAATATCCATAGCGCACGTCATTGTTGCGCCGATGCCAACAGCCGCCCCATTGATGGCTGCGATCACTGGTTTTTTGCAGTTATATATCGCCAATGTCACGCGGCCACCTGTGTCGCGTACACCGTCACGCATCGCGTGATCATCAAACTTTTCTTCCATGTCCTGAAGCGTTGGGGTCAGTGTTTCATCAAGACCAAACACATTGCCCCCTACCGACAGGTCCATTCCTGCGCAGAAAGCCCGACCTGCACCTGTGACCACAATAGCACGTACTTGATCGTCCTCGCTGGCACGGTTAAAAGCTGCAATCAGCTCGTGCGCCATGGTGACCGTAAAAGCATTCATATGGTCAGGTCGATTAAGCGTAAGTGTTAAGATATGGTCTTCAACGCTGTAGAGCAAGGTCTCGTACGTCGTGTTTTGTGTCATCATTGCTTCCCTTTTCCATATCAATCGCTATCCTGACAGCAGATAGTAGTCATGATATCCAGACTTTGGCGGTAAAGTAAAATGATTTGACAAATTTTCATTACAGCGACTGTATTATATGGCATATTCGGTGTGAAAACTCATGTTAATCCAAGGAACTTACAAGGAATTTAAATGTCTGACCCATTAAGCCAAACCGCTCAAGACCAATTATTTAATCATGCCCGCACTGCAAACAATTGGCAGAAAAAACCAGTGAGTGATGCTCAATTACACACCTTATATGATCTTGTTAAAATGGGCCCCACAAGCGCTAATTGCTGCCCAGCGCGGTTTCATTTTGTCAAATCAGATGCTGCCAAAGCCCGATTACTGCCGCATGTATCACAGGGTAATGCTGCGAAAGTAACAGCGGCACCCGTTACAGTCATTATTGGCAATGATTTGGCTTTTGCTGATAAATTACCATATCTATTTCCCCATGATGATACGGCGCCGTCTTGGTTTGATGATCCAAACGTTAGGGATATCACTGCTATGCGTAACGGCACATTGCAAGGGGCATATTTGATGATGGCGGCCCGCACGCTTGGGCTTGACTGTGGTCCTATGTCTGGCTTTGATAACGGTGGCGTGGACACTGAATTTTTCGCTGGAACTGCGATAAAGTCAAACTTTATTTGCAGCCTTGGTTATGGTGCCCGTGATGGATTATTCCCGCGCAGTCCCCGCTTAGCATTTGAAGACAGCGCCGCAATCTTGTAAGAAACTGAACCACCAGAAAAATATGGCTTTTAAAAGGGTGTCCATAGATGATCATTCTTGCGATTGATACTTGCGAAAATCATTGTAGCGCAGCGCTTATAGACACAGATTTGGAAGCAAAGGTCTTAGCCCACCAATCTGAACAGATCGGGCGCGGCCATGCGGAGCGTTTATTACCGCTTATTGATGAGCTATTTATGTCTACGCCTGATGTATCATATGGGGATATTAGCCGTGTCGCTGTCACCACAGGACCTGGTACATTCACTGGCTTGCGGATTGGTCTTTCGGCTGCACGGGGTATTGCTTTGACGGTGAATGTGCCCTGTGTTGGACTAACCAGCCTACAGATACTAGCGTTGCAAGCAAAGGCTTTGGGGCATGTGGGTTTAGTTCATGCTATGATCATGGGGCGCGGTGGACAGGCTTTTTATCAAATGTTCGAGATTTTATCCGATACAATGTTACCAATGGCGCAGGCTGAGCCTTCAAGCAGACATGCCGATGATATTGTGCAGACAATAAGGGATAGAGGCGGTTTAGCAGTTGGTTCTGGTGCACAGCTATTCACTGATAACCATAAGGATATTGATATAAAGGTCGTTCCTTTGAATGTGCGAATATTAGGTCTGGCCGCAGCGGTTATTAATCCTAAAGACTATCCCGCTGATCCCACATATTTTCGCCCCCCAGATGCAGTTGCTAGCAAACCCCTTTTGCCCACAGCGCCGATTGTTGATGAGTGATGCCAGCAATAGAAATAACGGCTTTCTTTGATTTAGCAAATCTATATATGTGTGAAATCTTGGCAGATTTGCATCAAACAGCCTTTGCAAACACAGACCAATCTGGGTGGAGTGCTGCTGACTTTCAAACAATGTCAGACAACCCGCATGTGCATCATTTTACACTGTTAAAAGACCATAAGCCTGTCGGTATTATTGCCTACAGCTTGGTCTTAGACGAGGCTGAAATTTTGACTTTCGCGATAGCCCTAAAGCAACAATCGCAGGGGTTAGGCCAATATTTGCTTGAATTTAGTTTAGATGCTTTAAAACAAAAAGGGGGAAAGAACATATTCTTAGAAGTCAAGGCCAATAATGACAGGGCATTAAATCTTTATACTAAGATGGGTTTTAAAACTATTGATACAAGAAAAAATTACTATACTGACTCTAACGGTATAAAATCCGATGCCATTATCATGCGCTTTTAGTTTTTTACTTCGTGTTTCATGTATTTTATTGTGGGTTAACATTATTTTTATTTACGTCAACAATAATGCGTCTTAAGTTTTTTGGGCTAAGTGTATCCTGTTTGATACTGTGTCCAAGCGATATTATGGACTGGATAAGGGGTTTGTTTGCTTTAGAATCTTCAAAGAGGATTTCAAGCTGATCGCCATGTTGCAATTGATCAAGTTTGATCTTTGTAAGCACAAAAGCCATTGGGCAGACTTGGCCTGATAGATTTATGTGATAAAGTGCAGATGCATGCATAGGTGTTGATGTCATTTTCAATGTCTTTGTTATGAAGTAATAATGAATAAGTCATCAGGCAGGAAATGCAAGGGTGCATGTCTGTCAGGTATAGTGGGCGACTTAGAAAGTGGCCATTTTGGATAGAATGGACAAGGCATTGGAAGATAAAAAGCTCACAACCGATGAATTGCTTGCGTTTACCGCGGATATTGTTGTGTCATATGTCGGCAATAATTCTGTGACCCTTGATGAATTACCAAATCTGATTAAGCAGGTTTTTGCGACGATGCATGAAATCCAAGCCCCGATGGATGAACAAATAATACGACAAGAACCCGCAATTGCTATTAAAAAATCTATTCAACCAGACCATATTGTTTGCTTGGAAGATGGTAAACATCTTAAAATGTTGAAACGTCATTTGATGACACATTATAATCTAACACCAGAAGAATACCGTGAACGCTGGGGTTTGCCACATGATTACCCGATGGTCGCCCCAAATTATGCCCAGCAACGCCGTGATCTTGCTAAGAAAATTGGTCTTGGTAAAAGTCGTAGGTCTGCAAGCGCATAATCAACGATTTTCACAGCTTTTTGCATGATATTTAGGGTCGTTTGGCTGACGATGACTGGGCAGTCCGTGGTAAAATTTGTGAAAATTATGTGCTAATTACTTGCCGATTCTGTTTAAAATGTGCCATTGTTAGGCACGTTGGTGTTTGCCTGATGGGCTAGACCTATTAAAACAGTCTTGCCTTTTTAGGCTTGTTTAGGGAAGTTGAATTATGCCTCAAAAGCCTGCGACTAGTATTGATATTGAAGCTTTGTGTGTCAAAAAGGGCATGCGTATGACCGAGCAGCGCCGCGTGATCGCCCGTGTCCTTGGCGAAGCAACAGACCATCCAGATGTGGAGGAGGTCTATAGGCGTTCAATGCTTGTCGATGACGGTATTTCTATCGCAACTGTCTATCGCACTGTGCGGTTGTTTGAAGAGGCAGGAATTTTGGAGCGCCATGATTTTCGAGATGGGCGCTCGCGCTATGAATTAATGCAGGATGATCATCATGACCATTTGATTAATGTGGAAACAGGCGAAGTGCTTGAGTTTCACCATGATGAAATAGAAAAATTGCAGGAAGAAATTGCCCGCAAGCTCGGGTTTAAGCTTGTTGACCACCGTATGGAATTATATGGTGTGCCGCTAAAAGAGGGCCAATAAAAAGACTTAAAGCCTTTTCCCAGTCTTATAGTCATTTTTCCATAGAGGTAGACCCAAATATGACCCTCAGTGCAGATCAGCATAAATGGACATTTCTGAGCAAGTACCGTGTGGTCATTTTGGCGGTCATGTCACTTATTGTGATTGCGTATCTATTTATAGTGCGTTTGCTCACTTTTAATCGGGTGTGGTGGCACGGTGCAGCTTTATGGCACCGCTGTGTTTGCGCTATTATTGGGGTACAGGTTGACGTGATTGGAAAAGTCGCTGCGGGCGGCCCAGTTTTATATGCGTCTAATCATATTAGTTGGCTAGATATTCCTGTACTGGGCGGACGACTGCCGAACGCAAGTTTTATCGCTAAACACGAGATTTCAACATGGGGCATCTTCGGTAAGCTGGCAAATCTGCATAAGACCATCTATGTCAAACGAGAACGGCGTACAGAAAGCGCCCGTCAGCGCGATGCGCTCGCTGAGCGGGTTAATGCGGGTGACAGCTTGATCCTATTCCCTGAAGGGACCACGCGCTTAGGGGTAAAAGTGGCAGCCTTTAAGTCTGCTTTATTTGCGGTCGCAGAACGCGCTGATGCGGTCAGCAATCATAACTTACAAATCCAGCCTGTTACGCTTTCCTATACTGAAATTAATGGCTTGCCTATGATACGCAATCGAAAAATAAAAGTGGGTTGGATTGGGGTTATGCCGCTTCTACCGCAGTTAAAGGATGTGTTATCAACGCCGCGTATGAAAGTAACCATCGAATTACATCCGCCTGTTCATTATGATGATTTTAAAAATCGCAAGGACTTAGCTGCTTATTGCCAAGAACAATCGCATATTGGTTTAAATCGGGCTCACCGTCATGAATACCAGAATGGCCCCCAATAAAATGATGAGATTGTTGCTCATGACTTGACTTTCTGTGCTGTCCTGCATAGGTTCTGCCACCTTTTGGGCGCTGGTAGCAATCCTCAAAAGGAAAATACTGAAAAGGAGCCTACGATGGCACAGCAACAACAATCAGATATGCCGGCGCAGGCCCAAAAACAGGCCCAAGAACAGGCCCCAAAACAGGCCCAAGAACAGTCTATCGCAACAATGCAGCGCCCAGACAAAAAAGTTTTCATTAAAACATATGGCTGTCAGATGAATGTTTATGATTCTGAAAAAATCACAGATGTCCTTGGCAATGAAGGCTACTGTCAGACAGACAGTGCCGATGATGCTGATCTTGTTGTTTTAAATACGTGCCATATTCGTGAAAAAGCTGCCGAGAAAGTCTATTCAGAAATTGGCCGTATGCGGGTTGCCAAAGACATGAAAGCCGCTGATGGGAAAGACATGGTGATTGCAGTCGCTGGATGTGTTGCCCAAGCAGAAGGCGCCGAAATGATGCGCCGCGCCCCAGCTGTTGATATGGTGTTTGGCCCGCAAACATATCACCGTCTACCCGAAATGTTGGCCGAGGTTTCAAAGCAGCGCAAACATGCCCGTTCTGCCCGCGTGATGGATACGGATTTTCCCGTTGAAGCAAAATTTGATCATTTGCCAAAAGCGATAAAGCATAAAGGTCCTGCGGCGTTTGTGACAGTGCAAGAAGGCTGTGATAAATTTTGTACCTTCTGTGTAGTGCCCTATACACGGGGGGCCGAATTTTCACGCCCCGTTGCGACGATTTTGGAAGAAGTAAAACGTTTAGCGGGGGAAGGCGTGGTTGAAATCACGCTGCTTGGCCAAAATGTTAATGCGTATCACGGTGATAATGGCCGCGGTGGTACGACAAGTTTAGGCGGATTAATTGCAGATGTCGCTCATATTTCTGGTATTGAGCGGATTCGCTATACCACATCGCATCCCCGCGATATGGATGATGAGCTTATTTTTGCTCACCGCGATATCAAAGAGTGTATGCCGTATTTGCATTTGCCAGTGCAAAGTGGGTCAAATAAAATTTTACAAGCGATGAATCGCAAACATGATCGAGACCATTATTTTGATATTATTGGTCGCTTACGCGCCGCGCGTCCTGACCTAGCGCTTTCCTGTGATTTTATTGTGGGCTTTCCTGGCGAAACGGATCAGGATTTTGAAGAAACGCTTGATCTTGTTCGCCGTGTGAAATACGCGCAGGCTTATAGCTTTAAATATAGCCCACGCCCTGGCACGCCTGCGTCTGTGCTGGAAACACAAGTGAATGAAACGGTTAAATCTGAACGACTGACACGCTTGCAAGCCTTGATTAATCAGCATCAGATGGAATTTAATCAAGCCAGTGTTGGCAAAACCGTCGATGTTCTGCTTGAACGCGCTGGGAAACGCACAGGCCAACTGATTGGTCGTAGCCCTTATCTGCAATCGGTGCATGTTGATGTGGCGAAAGGCAAAACATTACTGGACGGCTCGCCTGATTCACCGTACACTCATTTTATGGGACGTTTGCTGCCCGTAGAAATATTAGAAGCAGGCCCAAATAGCCTGCGCGGGCAGATCGCTTAAAATCTATAATTACCAAAGAATGGTGATTGGACTTTAGGCTATTGAAGGAGTTGAAACCGCTTGTCTACATCAGCGAAACCCAGCATGGGGGCAGCCCGTGCAAATAGTCACGATCTCTCTAAACCAGATATACCTAAAAAAGTCATCGAGTTTGACGATAATCGCAATGCAGCGATTGTCTTTGGTCAACATGACCGCAACCTTGCCCGGCTTGAGCAGCGTTTAGGCGTTGTGTTGATCAATCGGGGCAACCGTGTTGCTATTGA
>JABABO010000283.1 GCA_014238195.1 Kordiimonadaceae bacterium
ATTGCATCCCCCATTGCACAGCCATAATCAGAATAATCAACCGAATCGAGCGAATGCGTTCCTAAGTCAAGAACTTGATACCCAGCTGACAAACACTGATCTTTTAAAGCTTCTTTTAAACTGAAACCCGCATGATCACTAGCAAGCGCAATAATTTCTTTCATCGTGTGACCTTGGCTTTTAAATGGGCTCGGCAGCCCAACAATAAAACTATCAAAAGGGTTCAAACTTAAGAACAAAATATCTCATCGCCCTCCCCCTAACATACATAAAACAAAACCCCAAGAACTCACACTCACTTTGATACAATATTTTAAAGAAGTCACCCACAATGAATAAGATATGCTCCCTTATTTGGATGGCTTGCTAATCATTATCCAAAGCTATATATATCAATTAAATTTGTAGAATGTTGGAAATGTATGACAGAGGGCTTCCCAAATCGGCGTTTAAGGCGAACACGGCAAACAGCTTGGTCACGCAATATGGTACGCGAAAACCAGCTTTCCGTTGATGATTTAATATGGCCACTTTTCATTACAGAAGGCGTAAATAAGCGGGAACCCGTTGACTCTATGCCTGATGTTGAACGCTTATCAACAGACTTATGCGTTGAAGCTGCTAAAGAAGCCCTTGCGCTTAACATACCGTGTCTGGCACTTTTTCCATCAACACCTGGGCATAAGCGTAGTCAGAATGGTGACGAAGCCTTAAATACCGATAATCTAATCAACAGAACTCTGCACGCCATAAAAAAGGCAGTGCCTGAGATCGGCTTGCTGGCGGATGTAGCATTAGACCCCTATACAAGTCATGGGCAAGATGGCCTACTTGAGGGCGACGAAATTGTTAACGACCCAACAGTTGACGTGCTTGTAAAGCAAGCTGTTGTGCAAGCTAAGGCTGGTGCCGACATTATCGCGCCAAGCGATATGATGGATGGACGTGTCGCTGCAATACGCCAGGGATTAGATCGAAACGGTTTTCAAAATGTCCAGATAATGGCTTATAGCGCTAAATATGCTTCCAGTTATTATGGTCCGTTCCGTGATGCAGTGGGCAGCAGTGGCATTTTAAAGGGTGACAAAACAACCTATCAAATGGACCCAGCCAATGCCGCAGAAGCCCTACGCGAAGTTGCTGAAGATATCGCCGAAGGGGCCGACAGTGTGATTATAAAACCTGGTATGCCGTATCTGGACATTATTAAATCAGTCAAAGATACCTTCGGTGTCCCGACCTTTGCTTATCAAGTATCCGGCGAATATGCGATGGTTATGGCTGCCAGTCAAAACGGCTGGCTAGACCAAGATGCGGTTATGATGGAAAGCTTAATGGCCTTTAAACGGGCTGGGGCAGACGGGATTCTAACCTATTTCGCCCCGAAAGCTGCTAAGCTTTTAAATCAAAAAAGTTGATTATTCACTTTCAACAGGCTCAGCAAACTCAACCATCATATATTTTACATTGGTGTTAATCTGCTCTACTCGCCAGCGAGACCCAAATTGAGTGGGATCATACATCACAGGTATTTGGGTTTTATAGTCTTTGCCTTTGCACTGACGGTTATAGGATTGACCAGCCGCTGGATCCCAAGCGCGAAATGTGGTTTCCTTCAACAATTTCCCATCCGTCCACTGCGGTTGTGGCCCATCATCCTTTTCACAAACAACGCTTAAGCCAATCCACATACGCTGATCAAACATCATCGGAAACTTAGAGATCAAAAAGTAATGCGTTTTAATATTCAATACGTGCGCTAATCTACCTTCGCGCTTTTCATGGAAGTACCCACGTACCATTTTACGGGCGTGTCGCCATGTATGCGGCGGTTTCCCATGAAATACAAAAATTTGATAATAACTGCCGCTTGTGGGATCAAGATGCGCTTCGCCAATAGGCTGGGCTACCGCTGTCCCTGTATAATCATTAAAGGATTGCAAGCTAGCCCCGATGAGCATTATTCCAGCAAATGCGGTTATCATACCATGACCTCTTACGCTTCAAGAAAAACACTCTAGCAATTTAGTTCTGAATTTCACATTAACACGATAATCTATAACCTTTAAACTGGCGAATTAATACCATCCTTTATTTATCGCCATTAAGCGCTGTTGTAATAATAAAGTTTGTTCAGATCACACAAGCTTCACAAAGGCTCAGCCCTCCAGTATTTAACCCGCACCGATGTGCATCGGACCAATTTCAAATGTAACTGAATTTATCGGTTTTCGGTGCGTTTTAGACTTGCTTCTCTAAAAGCAAAATGGTCTATAGACCCACAATTTAAATGATGATGCCAAACTACAAGCGTAATAAAGGCTATAAGTGTAATAAAGAGGTGATACGATGAGTGAATGGAAACCAGATAGTTGGCGCAGCAAGCCAATTTTGCAGGTCCCCACGTATCAAGACCAAACTGAGCTAAACAGGGTAGAACAAGAACTATCCAGCTATCCGCCGCTTGTTTTTGCAGGCGAAGCGCGTCGTTTGCGTAACCAGTTAGCCGAAGTTGCTGAAGGACGTGCGTTCCTGTTACAAGGCGGCGACTGCGCAGAAAGTTTCGCAGAATTTCATCCAGACAATATTCGTGACACCTTTCGCGTGATTTTGCAAATGGCAGTCGTTCTAACATTTGCGGCGAGCTGCCCTATTGTGAAAGTGGGCCGATTAGCGGGTCAGTTTGCAAAACCACGTTCGGCTGATACGGAAACTATTGATGGTATTGAACTGCCGAGTTATCGGGGTGATATCATAAATGGTATTGGGTTCAATGCTGAATCCCGTGTGCCAGATCCAAATCGGATGCTACGGGCCTACAGCCAAGCCGCTTCAACACTGAACTTGCTTAGGGCTTTCGCCCAAGGCGGATATGCTAATTTAATGTCCGTGCATCGTTGGAACTTGGACTTTGTTGCAAAAAGCGGCGCTGGAGAACGTTATCAGGAACTCGCTGACCGTATTGGTGAAGCTTTACATTTTATGGAAGCATGTGGCATAGACCCAAATAATGTTCAGCAATTACAAGGCACTGACTTTTACACCAGCCATGAAGCACTGCTTTTAGGGTACGAGCAAGCGCTAACACGTGTCGATAGCACCAGCGGTGACTGGTATGATACGTCGGCCCATATGCTTTGGGTTGGGGATCGCACGCGCCAAACCGATAATGCCCACCTAGAATTTTTATCAGGCATTAGCAATCCTCTCGCTAGCAAAGTCGGACCAACAACAGAACCCGATGATTTATTGCGATTGATAGATAAACTTAACCCGCATAATCAGGCGGGGCGTTTGACTCTGATTTCTCGCTTTGGTGCAGATAAGGTCGAAACATATTTACCGCGCCTTATTCGTGCAGTGAAAGCGGAAGGTAAAAAAGTCATCTGGTCATGTGATCCTATGCATGGGAATACTGTCAAGGCCTCAAGCGGTTTTAAAACACGTCCATTTGAGCGCGTAATTAAGGAAGTTCAACAAGTTTTCGCATGCCATAAAGCCGAAGGAACATACATGGGTGGTATCCACCTCGAGCTGACAGGCAAAGATGTAACAGAATGCACAGGCGGGGCTATTGCCATAACCGAAGAAGGTTTATCATCACGCTATCACACGCACTGTGACCCGCGTTTAAA
>JABABO010000285.1 GCA_014238195.1 Kordiimonadaceae bacterium
GGAAACCAAACTCGTTGGGATTAAATTCAAGTCCGCTGCAAAAGGGGCACCGCCTACACCTGCTGGGGCTGCACGGCGACCATTGATTAAAATAAGTGTTCTTTCAGCACCAAGACCGCGAAATCCAATAGTTGAAGCACCAAGGCCATTTTCCAAAACAAAACTGTTGAACGAGTTGTTATACTGTAAGCCACTTGATTGCGATGTAGCTTGCAAAATGTCAGCCATATCAAACAAGCCAGTCTCGCGCGTAAGGTCCCCTGAGATCACTTGAAGCGGCGAAGCCGAACTAAATGATGATTTTTTCAAACGGGAACCCGTGACAACGACTTCTTCAATGACAGTGGTTGATTCATTTTCCCCATCGTCTAAGGAGGCCTCCTGAGCAGTGACTGACTGCGCAAATGCAAACAAACCTACAGTCAGTGCGCATGACGCAACGCTATAATTTAAAAAAGCTTTCCTCTGCTGTTTTTCTTCTAAATTTTTCACAATTTACCCCATTTTTTAAACGATCAGTTTTACTATTATTAAAACGATCTATATCTATAGTTAATCAGTTTTTTATACATCAACTTGAAGTACTGTAGACTTGGAAATATTGAAACAAAAATAAACACCTTTTGGTGTTTTTAGTAAAAAACCCTTAAAGTTTAGATTCGCTGTATCATAAATGCAACTAATCTTGTAGGCATGTTCCTGTAAAAATATCTCACTTATTCTGTTATATGGGTAAATCTATCAAAGGCATATACAATGAAAAATTTTCTAACTAAAACACTTTTGATCGCTGCGGCGTTACTGATTGGGGCCAGTGGTAATTTTGAAAAACGTCCACCCATGACAACTTCGCCCGTCAATGGTGTTCAAATCGCTTGGACAGAAATAGGCGATAAGCAGGGGGAGCCAGTAATAATGATTATGGGTTTAGGGGGGTCCCATAGGCTTTGGGGTGACACATTTCCAGAAGGAATAGCAGCAAAGGGCTACCGCGTAGTTATGTTGGATAACCGTGATGTGGGCGGGTCTCAGCGTTACACCCAGGACGGCGAACCTGTTGTCTGGTGGAATTTCCTTAAAAATAAAGTCGGATTATCTGTTACTACATCCTACTCACTTGAGGATATGGCGGATGATACTGTTGCACTTTTGGATCATTTGAACATCGACAACGCACATATTATTGGTGCTTCTATGGGCGGTATGATTGCTCAAACACTGGCTGTGAACCATCCAAATCGTACCAAAAGTCTTGTTTCTATTATGTCTACCACAGGTGCACCACACTTGCCGCCTGCCGCAAAGAAGAATACGGACCGAATAGGCGATATTGCGGCAGCTAAAGGGGAGGAGCGCAAAAAGTTGAATGATATGGGTTTTTATCCCACAGCTGTTGCCCGCCAATTAATGGCTATTCTTGATGCGGGGGATCGTACAGATGCTGTGCGGACTATTAAGGCCCCCACATTAGTTTTGCATGGCAGGGATGATACCTTAATCCCCCCTGAACACGGTGAATTTACCGCGCAAACGATCCAAGGGGCAAAATTAGTCGTGTATGAAGGAATGGAACATAATATACCCGACCCAATCAAACCTTTGATGATTGAAGAAATTGACGAAATGATTAAAGGGCTAAATGTGAAAAAATGAAGGTTTTTACGAAGCTTATTGCCTTGACGATCATTCTTGCGGGTTGCGCCAGTGACGGTGCTAAATTTTCTAAAAATCCCGTGGTTGGGCCTTGGTATAGCGAATTTAAAACTGTTGATGAAGACCTTGCACCTCGTTTTGGTCCCTTTCTTCAAGCAATGCTGGCTCAGCACGATTATGATCATCTTGGTGCAGCCAAGCATTATCTATACCTTCATCAGCATAATCCGAACAGTCGATTTGTAACCGAGCGTGCTTTTTTCCAATCACTAATGGCAGGCCGTATGGATGAGGCGAGCAAGTTGGCAGGCACCCTAGCAGAGAGTGATGCAAAGGGGGTAGAGGTTGATCTCGCGCATTTATTAACGATCCTAGACAGTTTTAAGAAACAAAAATGGGCACAGGTGCGGGAGGAAATTAAGGCATCACCGCAGGGGGGCTTTTCCCATATATTTGCACCGCTTTTAACAGCTTGGAGTTATGCGGCGGAAAAAAACTTGGGCGAGGTAAAATATACTTTAAAAGCCCTTGGTGATAACCCTGTTCTCGTCAATATGGGTGCGGAGCATTATGCCTATATGCTTGATTATATGGGTCACACAGAGGAAGCCTTGAAGGCTTATAATGAGTATGTTCATTCTGATAAGTTGATTTCATTACAGCCAGTTATCGCTTATGCTTCAGCGCTGACAAGTGCAGGCCGTCTTCAAGATGCACGACAGTTACTGAGCATTATGATGAAACGGTTTGGCAATAATGCTTATTTATTGCGTGAAGGCTTGAGCGTTACAAAAGGAAATGGTCCAAGCCGTAATGTGCGCTCGCCGCTTGGTGGGGCCAGCTTCGTATTGTATCGCTTGGCATCTGAGTTATCGCAATCACGCTCGCATGAGGCGGCGGTTATTTATGTGCGAATTGCTTCCTTTTTAACGCCTTCGCTGACAGATCATCATTTATTGTTGGGAAGCAGCCTTAGTGAAATGAAACTACACACTGCGGCTGCTTATGCATATGCTGCTGTCCCGACGACCGATCCTATGCATAGTTTGGCCCAAGACCGCATGATCCGTTCCTTAAGGGCGGCAGGAAAAAGTGATGAGGCTTTAAACTTGATTTTAGCAAAGTTAAGGGAAAATCCAAATAATCGTCATTATTTGATTATGCTAGGCGATATGCAGCGCGAACAGCAGGAATTTCAAACTTCACTCGCATATTATGATAGGGCTATCGCCATTGGTATTGAAATAGGACGCGAAGATTGGTTCTCTTATTTTGCCCGTGGGGTCAGTTATGAACAGATGGATAAACTCGCTTTGGCTGAAGCTGATTTTTTAAATGCACTCCGCTTAAATCCAACTGAACCAAATGTTTTGAACTATCTGGGGTATAGCTGGATTGATCAGGGCAAGAACTTTAAGCAAGCCCATCAAATGATCTTGAAGGCTGTAAAAGCGCGCCCAGAGGACGGCTTTATTTTGGATAGTTTAGGATGGGCTTATTATGTGACGGGCGATTATGAAAACGCCGTCAAAAATCTTGAGCAAGCCGTAAAGTATGAACCCACAGACCCAACGATTAATCAGCATTTGGGCGATGCTTATTGGCGCGTTGGTCGTCATATTGAAGCGCGTTTTCAGTGGCGGCATGCCCTAGACGGTGCTTTGGAACCTACCGAGCGCATTCTTGTTGAGAACAAGCTAGAGTTTGGTTTATCTACTAAAAAAAATGTATCTCAGAAGGTCAACGGCAGTATCAAACCACAATCGCTTAATAAATCATAATCATGTACTTGCAAAATCAAATTCAATGTACTGACAAGGGGGCGTTATCGCTAACAGCCCCTGCAAAGGTGAATATCTTTTTGCATATAGTGGGGCAGGGTGGTGATGGCTATCACCTGCTACAAAGCCTGTTTGTGTTCACCAAATCTGGTGACAAAATTACTATTTCACCAAACCAGTACAAGTCAGATGTTCGTTTATTAGTATCGGGCAACCAAGCAAATGGTTTAAGTAACACTGATAATTTAGTATTAGATGCTGCCAGCGCTTTAAAGCATTATGTTAAGCAGCCAGATTTAAGTGCCAATTTAAAATTAGAAAAAAACCTGCTGGTAGCCAGTGGGATTGGTGGTGGGTCATCTGATGCTGCAAGCACGTTGCTACTGCTTAATCGTTTCTGGAATTTACAATTGAGTATGCAGGAACTTGAAATTTTGGCCCTAGGTATTGGCGCAGATGTACCTGCTTGCTTATATGCGCGTCCTTTATTTGTAGAAGGGGTCGGGGAAAAGTTAACACATGTTGACATTGGATTGCCGCCTTATATCGTGCTTGTTAATCCCTGTATCGGTGTTTCAACGGCAAAAGTGTTTCAAATTTATCAAAAATCGCTTGGAGACGAGCAGGGTTATGAAACGCCCCTTGCTTCCTTTGATACTATTAAAAGCGATATGAGTACGTACACAACGAATAGTTTGTTTAGCCCAGCGCAGAAATTAGTGCCTTTGATTGGTGAGTGTATAGATGTTTTGCAAGCCTGTAAGGGGGTGGGGCTTGTACGTATGTCTGGTAGCGGAGCCACATGTTTTGGTCTGTTTGATACAGACAATGAAGCGCGGGCCGCAGCGGCTAATATCGCTGCAAAACGTACTGACTGGTGGGTGTGGACTGATCAATTACGATTATAATATGAATAAAACAAACTATACTTCAAATCATAATACAGCATAAAATCACGAGGCCTTCAAAAGGCGCAGTGAATATTTTTGGGTTAGGCTTTATGATATTTTTCAAACCAAGTGACAAATTTGGGTAGGCCAACTGCCAAGCGCGTAACTGGTTGGTAGCCCAGCATGTTCGTTGTTTCGCTAATATCTGCGTATGTTTCTTTGACATCCCCTGGCTGCATGGGCTTGAGATGTATCACAGCTTTTTTATCCGTAGCGATTTCAATAATTTTGATCATATCCATTAATCGTTCTGGCTTATTGTTGCCAAGGTTAAAGACGCGGTGTGGCACTTTGTTCGCCGCCAAAGCTGGGGGGTGATCAAAGGCCGACATCAGCCCCTTAATAATATCATCAATATAAGTGAAATCACGGCCCATATCACCGTTGTTATAAACATGGATTGGTTCGCCCTTGATAATTTTATCCGTAAATAACCACGCAGCCATATCAGGCCGTCCCCAAGGACCATAAACGGTGAAAAAGCGCATCCCTGTTTGAGGTATTTGATACAGATGGCTGTAAGTATGGCTCATCAATTCACCAGATTTTTTAGTGGCAGCATAAAGGGATACGGGTGTGTCTACTTTATCATGGATGGAAAAAGGTAGCTTAGTGTTGCCGCCATATACGCTGCTGCTGCTGGCATATATGA
>JABABO010000162.1 GCA_014238195.1 Kordiimonadaceae bacterium
AATGAAATCATTATTCATTGGTCTCGCTATACAGCTGGATTACTAGCCCACCCTATCCCGAGATAGCGCATTATCTATTAATATGATTACTGCATCCTTAAAATATGCCCTACAGTCTTGTAGAAAATAAATTACGGTGCAGCGTATGTTAACGGCTTTCTGCTTCTGTCGCTGATTTTGAATTATCAACAACACTGACAACGGCACTAGCTGCCCCGGCTGGTATAGGATAGCGCGTTGTTTCAAAACGCAATTTTGTGCCCTTAGAAAGGACAAGACCAGGGGGGTCAAACACCCAAGTGTCTAACGTGCGCCCACGTCCATCAACGATCTGAGCGCGTACCTTTGGGACATTTGCTGCACGACGACCTTGATTTTCAACATACCCATTGATCACTAATGTCCGTTTTCCATCGCGGTCTTCAACCTTTGAGCCTTCAAGCAAGGCTTGCAAAACAGTTGGGGCATCGATAACAGATGGTGATAAAGCTTCGCCAGCTTCTGCGGCCTCTTTCTTGAATTGGTCTACTTGATTGGCACCACTAAAACTGTCATAAATTGCACGGCTAGCAGGCCATTTTTCTTGAACATAATCACCCATACCAAGGAAAAGTCCACCTATCACCAACCAAAAAAGTATCAATAAACCCCAACCCATAACTACAACGCGGCGGCGGCGGCGGGTGATAACCGCTTGATGTTGGCGGCGCTGATCTGCCCGACGCGCAGCAAGAAAGTCATCGTCGGAAAAGTCGCTTTCTAAGTCACCTTTATCGATGCCAATATTATCTAATTTATTTTCTAGGTTCGCCATGAAATCGTCTGGTGAGGACGCTGATGCACTGGGCTCAATTACAGTATCATCTGTTTGGTCTGCTGTTTGGTCATCCTCAAGCGCCGCCCCTGCACCGTGACTGCCATAGTCCTCGGGCACATCCCCAGAGGACAGGGCATCCGCTGCTGATACTGGTGCAGCAGACTGTATCGGTTGGCTTGGTTTTGCAGCAGGTTCGCTCATGCCTTGCGGCACAGCTGGCTGCCCAGAAGCCTGAATCGGCGTCTGTGCAGACTGGCTGTTCTCACGTAATTCATCTGGCACGGCGCGCCAAGTATGCAGGCAGCTGGCACATCGCACTTTACGCCCAGCAGCTTTTATCGCTCCAGCTGGAATATTAAATCGGGCCTGACATGCAGGACAAATAAGAATCATTATACACCTATTGTAATTGTCGTAGCCTGAATCTAGCACGGCTAGAATGACTTGTGAATAGGCCAATCTAACGGGACAAAAACAAGTTCAACAATCCCAAGCATTTTATCACTCATTATTCCAGCGAATTAGTCAGCCCTAAAAGCCTTCCACCTTTGGCGCCTTATGACTGCACAAGGGTTTATAACTGTCGTGGTAATCCTCCCATTTTTAGGAGGTTTTCAAAAGTAGAATTTTCTCGTACCTAAAACACAGGAGATTTTACAATGAAGAAATCACGTTATTCAGACAGTCAAATTATCAAGATATTAAAACAAGCGGAGGCTGGAGCCCCTGTCCCTGATCTTTGCCGCGAGCATGGCATCGAGCATCGCTTAACCAAATTCAGGCACCCCTGGACAAATGGACAGGTGGAAATCAGGAATAAAAAGATCAAAAACCACACAACAAAGACCTATCATTATGAGGGACCAGAGCAGCTGAAACGCCATCTCATGAGCTATTTGATGGTCTACAATTATCAACGCCCTTTAAAGGAATTGAAATTCAAAACACCGTATGCAAAAATCATCGAAATGTTTGAGCAAAAACCACAATTGTTCAACTATAACCCACACCAGAAAAATGTGGGCCTGAACAACTAACCCCTCCACTGACTGCGTTTTTTTATTTTCGGAATCATTGATATCTTACCGCCTTCATTTGCCAGTAACGTAAGCGTTAGGGCTTGATAGCCATCGATTATCTGGTTAATGTGCCATCATCTCAAAAACTAGTCTCAAAAACAAATCGGTTGGAATGCCCATGTTAAAAGCCCAAATTATCCCTGTGACTGCTTTTACGCAAAATTGCAGCATTATTTGGTGCAGCGAAACCATGGAAGGTGCTTTGGTTGACCCTGGCGGTGATTATCAGAAAATTCTGGATGCAGTTGATAAGCTTGGCATTAAACTGGTGAAAATTTTGCTCACTCACGGGCATCTTGATCATGCAGGCGGGGCGAAAGATATACAGGAAGCCCGTAATTTGCCGATCTATGGCCCGCATAAAGATGATGATTTTTGGCTGGACGGAATTGAAGAACAAGCCGCGCAGTACGGCCTTCCAGGATTAAGATGCGTGCGGCCCGACCAGTGGCTGGAGGAAGGCGCTAAAATTAGCTTGGGCAATTTGCACTTAGACACCTATCACACCCCTGGTCATACCCCCGGCCATTTGGTGTTTCACGAGCCAGAAGCAAACGTTGCCTTCGTCGGCGATGTCATTTTCAAGGGATCGATTGGTCGAACAGATTTCCCCAAAGGGGATATGCAAACATTGGTCACATCGATTACATCCAAATTATGGCCCCTTGGCAATGATGTGACATTTGTGCCCGGCCACGGCCCATTATCAACATTTGGGCATGAGCGTGCCAGTAATCCATTTGTCGGTGATAAGGCACTTGCCTAACCCTTTTTGATGAAAAACTAGCCAGTCTCTCATTTTTTAGATAAGCTACCAGTCTGGTATGACCATAAGGTATTTCAAGGGCTTATGGAATAGGGGATGGTGTTGAAAAACTTACTGGCCAAAATCACTGCAAAAATACGAAACTGGCGCACCAAAAAGGATGCAGCCCGTTTTGCAAGCGAAGGTGTTGATGTTTCTGAAACAAAAATCAACGCTCAAATCGCTCAAGAAGATGCTCAAGTGTCAAGCCTTGCAGATGCGCCTG
>JABABO010000038.1 GCA_014238195.1 Kordiimonadaceae bacterium
ATGACAGTGGCAATACTGCCGATGTTACAGGTGGGGGGTATGCAACTTTTCAAAACGGAAAGTTTTGATTACGGGGAAAAAATCTTACCGCGAGCGACGCAATTATCCAGCGCCATCGGCGGTTTATATTTATCGGCGACAGCGCTGTGTATGCTGCTATTGGTTATCGCTGGTATGAAACCATTTGATGCGATGGTGCATGCAATGACATCCATTGCGACAGGGGGTTTTTCAACAAGTGATGGTTCTGTCGGGCATTTTGATAGTGGATTGATACATTTTATCATCGCTATTTTTATGTTGCTTGGGTCCTTGCCATTTGTGATTTATCTACAGGTACTGCGCGGGCGACCAATTGCCTTATGGCGAGACGAGCAAGTCAGGGCTTTCCTTAAACTGATTATCGGGTTTGTTGCCATCGTAACCCTATGGCTCATAGCCTTCAAAGGCTTTACGGTTGCCGAGGCCTTTCAGTATGGCGGTTTTAATATTATATCCGTGATTACGGGAACAGGTTATGCCACCACTGATTACGGGCAGTGGGGCAGTTTTTCCGTGTCGCTATTTTTCTTTGCTATGTTCATTGGCGGCTGCGCTGGGTCCACCAGTTGTGGGATTAAAATTTTCCGATATCTAGTCCTGCTTAAATCAATGCGCAGCTGGGTGAACCGTATTTTTCACCCTAACGGCATTTTTGTTGCCCGCTATAATGGCCACCCGATTGAGGATACTGTCCGCAATTCTGTGATGGCTTTTCTGATTTTATTTGCTGCACTGGTTTTTGTGTTGGCAACATTACTTGCTGCGACGGGACTGGACTGGATCACAGCCTTTGCAGGGGCGGGAACATCGCTTGCCAATGTTGGCCCTGGCCTTGGTCCGATCATTGGGCCGTCGGGCACTTTTGCCCCCCTTAATGATATGGCTAAATGGCTTCTAAGCCTTGGAATGCTAGTTGGCAGGCTGGAAATATTTACTATTCTGGTGCTTTTATCACCAGCTTTTTGGCGGGGGTAACATGCTTAAACGATTGTGCCTATATAGTTTCAGCCTGATTATTAGTGTATCTGCATGGGCGACAAGTGACACAAGTGATGCCAGCTTCAAAGCTTACCAGTCAGGAGAATTTATCAAAGCCCGTGAAATAGCCCTTCAGGGCACTACAGCCAGCAGTTACACGGTGGCTTGCCGTGCTGGTCTTGTGATTGGTGGCTATTTTGAACAAGGGGAAACTGCTGTGAAAAGCTTGCATCAAGCCACCGAGCATTGCTTACAAGCTTATAAGCTGGACCCGCACAATCTGACGACTCGCATATCACTCGCCGCTGCTATTGGCATAGAAGGCCGCCGCACTGCTAGTGTGGCAAAAGCCAAAATCAGCAAAGAATTGATCGCGAATACTCTGGTACGATACCCCAACAATCCAACGGCTTTAACGGCGATGGCAAGCTGGTACCATGAAGTGGCAAAAGCTGGTTTTTTAGCACGCCGTGTATTGGGGGCAAGTTACCAAAAGGCTGAGAGTTATTTTGAACGGTCGGTCCTTTTAAAGACGATTGCAATTCCCGAGATGTTTGAAGCTGCAAAATTTTACGCCTCGGGAAAACGAAAGAATAAGAAAAAGTCACTTGAACTTTTAACACGCCTTTTATCCAAGCAGCCAACAGGGGCTTTTGACCGCATCATCCAAGATCAAGCATTGGGGCTTCACCAAGCTTTAATGGACAATGATAAAAGGCGCATCAAGCATCTCGTAAAGACCCAAAAAGCATTTGCGGGAATCAAACACTGGAAGGCCATCCCAAAATATGACCTTCCCGACTTTGAAAATGGGAATTTTCAATATAGCCAAATACAGTGAATTTTGATCACCTCATTTGACCATAAGTATTTATGTCGGTTCGACTTATCAATAAATAATGATCTCATTATTTATTGGTCTCGCTATAATTCGCATCAAGAGAAGGATTTTTGACGGGCCGCAACACCGCGTTCAATCGCCGCCGCCGTTAAGCGATCAATATTGAAGAAATGCCGAAACATTTCAAGCAGGCGTAATTCTTCCTGCGTTAATGTTCCATCACTGGCTGCTACTTCGCAGGCCAGGGCGTACATCAGGTCATAATAACGGCTCTCTAATGCTTCTTCAATCAAACCAAAAACCGCATCTAAACCTTCTTCGGTATCAAGCAACGCAACGCAGGTTTCCGTGTCTTGACGCAAGCGCTCCAAGTTATAGCCGCGCAGGGCTGGTAAATAACCCACAAGCCCCGTCATGCGCGTAAGTTCACTATCGGTCATTTCGTTATCGGATGCAGATACAACAACCATTGTATATATAAGCGCTGTTTCTGGGCTGATTGTAGACATAAGAATTCCTTTTATACAGTGTGTCTTTGAACCTATGGCGGTAGACTATTGTAGTAGACTATTGTGGTCTAGGGCTTTGCTCAAGTGCTTATATGAAAAATATGTCTGTGATTATGAAATTTATTCCGAATTAAAAAACTTATGGGTTGATTTAACAGCATCGGCCAGTCCGATACGATCAATGCGCACATCGGGCGGAAAAGCAGTTAAAAGCCGTGTTGGTGTTTGACCATCTAACATCACAAAAACACCGCGATCACTGGCCGTGCGTATTAATCGACCATAGGCTTGGCTAAATTTTAGCCGCGTTAACATATCATCATAGTGCCAACCACCAAAAGCGCTGCGCCGCGCCCGGTGCAATAATGTTGGCCGCTGCCAAGGAACACGGTCAAACACAATCAACCGCAAAGCATGGCCTGGCACATCCACGCCGTCGCGTACTGCGTCTGTACCAAGCAGGCAAGAATTTTCATCGGCACGGAACATATCCACAAGGGTTGCAGTGTCCATTGGGTCAATATGCTGCGCCAACAAGGGCAGTCCCATATCTTCCATGTCGGCAGCTATATGACTATAGGTGGCCTTTAGACGCGAAATCGCCGTGAACAGCCCCAATGCCCCGCCGCCAGAAGCCATCATTAAAGCACGGTATGCAGCTGCTACATGTGTTGGATCATTTTTATTAACATCCCCAACAATGATGATGCGCGTATTACCTGCATAATCAAAGGGCGATGGTACACTTAAGCGTTTGGGGGCCACCAATAAATGCTGGGCGCCAGTGCGCATATCGGCAGAAGCCCAATGGTCAGAGCTTGGGTTTTGCTCGTTGCTTTCAAAAGAGACTTTATCGCGCAGTGTCGCTGATGTTATCAGTGTACCGTGTGTTGCACTTAAAACAACATTGGCAAAGGGCAGTGTCGGGTCAATAAAGTGCCGATACATGCCTATATCACGTTCACGGGCATCTATACGGTCTATTTCAAACCAATCAACAAAGTCGTTTTGCATGACTTTACCATCCCCAGCCAAAGACATTGTCATTGCCACCCAACTTTTTACCATATCTGCCCGCAATGAAAGCGACCGCGCAGCACTTTCTAAACGGCCACGTGTGCTGCTATCAAGGCTGTCGGCATCCTCATCAAGGAGCTGGCTCAGACGTGCGGCAAGTGCCGCCATTGGGCGCAATAATTGATCTAATCCTTCCGCTAATTTTAAAGCCGCTTCAATCAGTTCAGCGGAAGGGTTATTGAGGGCCGCTTCCAAAGCATAGCTCGGTTGAGGCGGCCTGCCTACCGACGTATCTGATAGATCAACCGTGCGGCTGAAAACATGTGCACGGACAAAACTTAAAAAAACTTCAAACCGTGATGTTGCAGCCGCCCCTGAAACGCGGCCCAGCCAATTATCTGCAGGCAAGACACGAGCCGCTTCTACTACATGCTCCAGCATAGTTTTGGCCGTATCATCATCAACGACCAATTCTTCCACCCGATTTTTTAAACCCCGTGCCCGTGTTGACCCACCTTGTTCTTTACCACGCAACCAACGCCGTAAATCAGCACCTTCTTGGCCCGTCAAATGCACAGCGAAAGCGCTGTCGGCGGCATCAAAAACATGATGGCCTTCGTCGAATACGTAGCGTTTTGGTATACTGGGATCATCTATACGGTTAGCAATATGTGCCATAACAAGCGCGTGGTTTGCGACAACCAAATCCGCATTCTTAGCCTTGCGTATCACGCGCTCAATAAAACATTTGCGATAATGTGCACAGGCCCCATAAAGACATTCGCCGCGTTTGTCGGTTAGGCCAGCAATCCGACCAGCGCCAAAATGTGCCCCAAGATAGGACGGAAAATCACCCCCCATCATATCCCCATCCCGGCTGTAACGCGCCCAGCGCAGCACTAAGCCCATAAGGATGCGGTCACGGTCTTCTGACCCTTTGCCAGCCATATTGCCGCGCACGATCACCGCCCGAAGTGTTTCTTCTATATTCAGCAAACAAGCGTAGTTTTCCCGACCTTTGCGGATCACCGCGCGTTTCGCTTTAATACGCGGGTCTGGATACAGTTTTGTCAGTTCCTGATCCAACTGTCGTTGTAGGTTTTTGGTGTATGTGGCAAGCCACACTGGGGCATCATTACGCTCGGACCACAAACTGGCAGGGGCAATGTAGGCAAGCGTTTTTCCAGTTCCTGTGCCTGCTTCCAAAAGCTGAATATTAGGACCCTCCTGAAATTCGCGGGGCTTGAAGGCATGAACCGCAGAAGCAGCATAACGGAGCTGCCCTTCACGGACTTCTGCGCCTTTGCCTAAAAGTTCACCAAGACGACTTGTGCTTTCTAACGGTTCCACACCTTCATCGCCCGCCGCAGGGGGTGGCCCGTCATCTTCCCAGTCGGGCAAGTCGCGCCAGACTGCAAGGCCGTCTTCGCGGCTGGTATCTTTATAAGTTTGCAGCGCTTTCATCGCAAGGGGACCCCAAGCCCACCCCGCCTGTGCCATCATGGTTAAAACTTGGGTTGCTCCAGCGCGGGTTGCAAATGTTTCAGCCGCCATATCCGCTAGCAAGCGCACTGAGACAGATTTAAGCGCCAGCGCTTCATCTTCAAAAGTGTTCACACTGTCACTTAAATTTAAGACATTTAATAACCCTTGCAAAGTGGGCAGACAAAAGCGGGCTGGACGGACAAAAGCAAATAATTCTAGCGCGTCATAAGCCCGAATGCTAGCAACGCCGAGCCTGCGGGCAGCGCGTACACGATTAACAACCAAATGTGGCGCACGGCTGACATGGCGTAAGGCTTCGTCTGGGCTGTAAGTTAAAAATTCACCGTCACTGGTTAGGATAACGGTATTTTGCACGCCGACAACTGCAACAGGGATGTCATCCAAGTTGGCACGATCCGCTTCAGCATTTAAGACTAAATCTTCCATGCCCTTACAATAGCGTGCGTGAGTGTGCAAACAAGCATAAATCGATAAACATGACGGACAGAATTTTGTATTTTGAACTATCCCCTATAAGGCTTGACCAAGCCCCTTAAAAACCATAGGGTTTGGCTCGAAAAATAGAATTGACTTATCGATTTCTACAAATCACGCAAACATGCAAATACAGTGTAATATCTCGGAGTATTCATGATGAGCAATAATAGCGATATTGCGTTGCAATCAAAAGCTTGGCCTTTTCAAGAAGCTGAAAAACTTTTGCGGCGCTGCAAAACTGGCGTACCAGACAAGGGCTATGTGCTTTTTGAAACGGGCTATGGGCCATCTGGGCTGCCACATATCGGCACATTCGGCGAAGTGGCACGAACAACAATGGTTATGCGGGCCTTTGAAGAAATTAGCAATATTCCGACCAAATTGATTTGCTTTTCCGATGATATGGACGGTCTGCGCAAAGTGCCAACCAATGTCCCGAACCCAGAACGGCTAGAATCCTCACTTGGTTTGCCACTAACCGAAGTGCCTGACCCTTTTGGTACTCATGACAGTTTTGGTGCGCACAATAATGCTCGCTTGCAAGCTTTTTTGGATGATTTTGGCTTTACTTATGATTTCTATAGCGCCACTGACTGCTATAAACGTGGTTTATTTAACGAGACTTTGATCAAAATTTGTAAAAACTACGATAAAGTGATCAATGTCATCCTTCCCACCTTGGGTTCTGAGCGCCGCGCCACATACAGCCCATTTTTGCCGCGGTGTCCGCAATCTGGTGAAATTTTGCAAGTCCCTATTGAGGTGATAGACCCAGCTGGCGGGATCATTGCCTTTGATGACAGCACAGGTAAGCGACAAACAACCGCGGTAACCGATGGTCACGTAAAGTGTCAGTGGAAGGTTGATTGGGCAATGCGCTGGGACGCGTTGGATGTCGATTATGAAATGAGCGGAAAAGATCTGTCTGAATCTGTGAAGCTTAGCTCGATTATTCGTCGTATCTTAGGGGGTAAACCACCTGAATCTTTAACATACGAACTGTTTTTAGACGATAAAGGTGAAAAAATATCTAAATCGAAAGGCAATGGCTTATCAATTGACGAATGGCTGCGTTACGCCAGCCCTGAAAGCTTATCGCTTTATATGTTCCAAAGCCCCAAAAAAGCAAAACGGCTTTATTTTGATGTTATTCCAAAAGCTGTTGATGATTATGCCACATTTGTTGGGAAATTTCACGGGCAAGACGCGCTTGAGGGCTATAAGAACCCAGCTTGGCATATCCACGGCGGCGATGTGCCAGCGGCTGACATGCCCGTTAGTTTTGCGCTGCTCCTGAATCTTGTGTCAGCTGCCAGCACAGATGATAAAACCGCTTTGTGGGGTTTTGTATCCCGTTATGCAGAAGGTGCAAAAGCTGATCAGTTCCCGTTGCTTGATCGCTTAATGGATTATGCCATTGCTTATTATACAGATTTTATCGCCCCAACAAAAAGCTTCCGCCCACCTAACGAGCAAGAAAAAACCGCGTTTCAAAGCTTGAAAAAACGCCTGATCTCCCTTGGGCCTGATGAAACCAATCCAGACATAATTATGACCGAGGTCTATAGCGCTGGTAAAGACGCCAATTTCGAAAACCTGCGCGACTGGTTTAAAGCGTGCTACGAAGTGTTGCTTGGCCAAAGCCAAGGACCACGTATGGGCGGATTTATTGCCCTATATGGCGTTGCGGACACTCTCACACTGATTGATGAAAAGGCAAAGATCACTGCAAAAGACCTTGGCGATGTCTAGAACGCTTGCGGTCACAGTTACCAAAGACGGTGATCCTTTTTTGTCTGGTGACTTTGAAGTGGAAGACCCAGACTATAAAACCGTACTGGAATTATTAACAGAGGTTTCCATGACGCATAAAGATGCAGCAGGCATGCTCGCGGGTTATATGCATGCCCGCGATGCTGGAGATATCACCGAAGATATGGGAAAACTCGCCATGATCGCCGCCGTTTATGTTCTGCATCAAGGGGATAGCAGCATTATAATTCCGCTAGAAGATAAATTCGGCAATCCATAAGCATATTCCTAAAATTCCCTAAAATATTAGGCATTTAATGCTTGTGTCGACGATCATGCTTCGGTGTCTATTTTGGCAGGGCCAGAGCCTTTTACAACACCCACCATAGCTGGACGCAACAAACGATCTTTAATCACATACCCCGGTGCCACAACTTGCATAATTGTTCCATTGGGGCTATCATCTGTCGGAATTTCAAACATCGCTTGATGCAATTTATGATCAAATTTATCACCTTCGTTTGGTTTTATGAGGGTAATGCCATGGGTGTTAAAATTTTTCAAAAGCTCCCGCTCGGTCATTTCCACGCCTTCGATCAAC
>JABABO010000057.1 GCA_014238195.1 Kordiimonadaceae bacterium
AGTCGTGTGCGGTTTATTGGTAAGAAGACCAACCAGCTTTTGAGCGATGATTTAAAAACTAAGAGTTTGCAAAAAGGGGAACCCGTTTTACAGGGGATGCATTCGGCCATTGCTGATCAAATGATTGGGCATCTGGAACAAAAAATAAACGAACAAGGTACCCTAGACCTAAACCCAACTGAATTTGAATATAGCTACACAAATTTTCATGCACGTGGTATATATTTGCCTTTTAGTCTTGCTGAGAATGCGATCCGGTTTGTTTGGGTTGTGGTGACATTTCGACGCGGGGGCGAGCCGTTAAAAGACAGCACTAAAGCCCCAAAGGATGAGGATGTTTTACAGGCGAAAGAACCGTCGCCGTCCAACAAAAATAAACTTTCTGAACGCTTAGAAGCTAGCCGTCAAGTGGCGGGGGGTGTTGTTCACCCAGACAATAGCGCACGGTTTGATTTATATGGTGCACTTGCTGATGCGTTCGAATTTTATGAAAATACCAAAAAGGATCCCTTGGCCTTTAATGCGTTGCTCGCACAACAAGGCCTGAAAGTACAAAAACGTGCCCCCTACACGCCTGCACTGAAAATGGTGTTTGGTACTGACTATGATAAAACACGCATCACAGAATATGCCGCTGCGCTCGCTTGGGCTGCACGCCAAGGTGTTAAATCTGATGGCTTAGCAGCCTTCTTAAAGGACACACCTGGGGGTATAAAGGGTTGCGTAGCTTTGGAGCGGCAAGCAAAACGCGGCGGACATAAGGCCAACAAAGACCAGCAAGCGACGTTAACATTAGTAAAAGCGCCCGCACTGGATATATCTGATCTGCAATTACAGAATGATTTTGCGATTGCTGTTGTGCGTCGCAGTGGGCGTCGCGGTGGTGAAATTGTCAATGTGATTAATCCGCCAAAAGCGACCATGAAGGCGCTGATGTATAAAGCTGCCTCAGGTCTTAAAAAACGAAAATAACCATGCAAACAATCCCATGTCATGAGGAATGAAAAATGACGAAAGATGAAAAAAGGCTGTTACTAATCGAAGAAATCCAAACGCTGGCTGGTGCTAAGCTTTCGGGGGATGAACTGAGTGACTTTGGGGTATTTTTAAAGGGGTTCTATCCTGCTTCAAGCCCTGATGATTTGATAGCGATGGGCGCTGAAAATTTGCTTTCTATTGCTCTTGGTCTTTGGAAGACGGCTAGAAAGAAAAAAGAAACTAACCCTATCTTAAAAATTATAAAGCCTAAAAAACAGCCAGATGGCAGCGAAGGCCACACAGTATTGCACATTCTGAACAAGGATATGCCGTTCTTGGTTGATAGTATCACAGGCACCCTTGCGGTTATACTGCGCTACCGTATCCATATGATGCATCACCCTATTGTTGATGTGAGCCGCGATAATAAAGGCAATCGTGTCAGCCAGGGTACAGAAGGTGCTAAAGATTTACGCGAAAGCTACATGTATATCGAAATCGATGCACAGTCGGACAAATCAGTGCTCGCCGAGATGGAAGCCGCCATATTGTCCGTGCTTGCTGATGTGCGTCAATGTGTGAATGACTGGCGCGGCATGGTGGCTAAAATCGATGAAACTGTTGCTAGCTTAACGGTTAACCCACCGCCCTTAAGCGATGAAGATGTTGACGAGACCATTCGCTTTTTACGGTGGCTTGGCGATGATCATTTTACTTTTCTTGGTTTCCGTGAGTACCGTTTTGAAGGCAAAAATTCGCATTTTGATTTTTCCCATGTAGAAGGGTCTGGTCTAGGGATACTGCGGGATCGCCATCGTAATGTTCTGCGCGACCGCAGCGGTTTAACCCCGATGTCTGCTGAAATTCGACATTTTTTAGCACAGCCAGAACCCGTGATCATTACCAAGGCAAATGTAAAATCAACGGTGCACAGACCAACCCATATGGATTACATCGGGGTTAAAATATTTGATACAAAAGGCAAAGCGATTGGCGAGCGCCGCTTTGTGGGTTTGTTCACGTCTTTGTCTTACAGCAAGTTTGCCCGTGATGTACCGCTTTTGCGCAATAAAGTTGCCAACATTAATAAACGCACATTATTCGCTGAACGTAGTTACGCCGGTAAAGCCGTTAATCATATTTTGGAGACCTTTCCGCGTGACGAGCTGTTCCAAATTTCTGAAGATCGTTTGTTCGATACCACGATGGGAATTTTGCAATTAACAGAACGCCCACGCCCTCGCGCTTTCTTAAGGCCAGACCGATTTGAGCGTTTTGTATCGGCGCTTGTTTATGTCCCAAGGGAAAATTATCATTCCGGGCTTCGAGAAGCGGTTGCTGATATACTCTGTGATGCTTTTAACGGTGAAGTATCGGTTTATTATGCCCAGTTAAGCGAAGCGTCGCTGGCGCGGTGGCATTTTATTATTCGCACAAAACCAAGCGAAGTGCCCGTCGTCGATGAAAATGAAATTAATGACCTGATTGCGGACGCTGCTTTGGGCTGGAGCGACTGTCTGCGCCGCGAACTTGTTACACGTCACGGCGAAGAAATAGGGAACCGTCTAAATTATGAATACCGCGATCGCTTTACTGTGGCTTACTGTGACAGCTTTACACCAGCGCAAGCTGCCTACGACATTGCAAAGCTAGAAGAAATTAAACCCGACGACCAGCTCAAAGTTGATTTTTATCGCCACTTAGCTGACGGGGCAAACCACTTTCGTTTAAAAATTTATCATGGGTCTGCCATGGTGACACTGTCGGATTGTATGCCTGTATTAGAAAATATGGGCTTTAGTGTTTTGGGTGAATATAGCTATGCACTTGGTGATGGGTCTGGTGGTTTTATCCATGACTTCACCATGAGGGTGGGCACAGAAATTCCATATGAATTAAAACGCATTAAGCCACTTGTGGAAAACCTGTATATGAAAGTTTGGGCAGGTGCCGCAGAAGACGATGGCTTTAATAAGTTGGTTCTGGTCGCAGGAATGAGCTGGAATGAAATAGTTATTTTAAGGGCTTACGGCAAATATTTGCGTCAACTTGGCATGGGCTATACCCCTGATTATATTGCAGATTGCGTCGTAGCAAACCCTGAAATTGCCGCACAGCTTGTCTCCTTATTCACTGTGCAATTTGATACACAATATAATAAGAAAAACCGTGACCATACGGCGAAGAATTTTGCGTCTGAAATCCGTCATAAGCTTGAAAAAGTCGTTAGTTTAGATGAAGATCGTATCTTGCGGGCCTATCTGAATGTAATCCGTTCTACGCTACGCACCAATTATTACCAGCCAAGTGTTATGGAAGGTTTTGGCAGTGATAACAGTGAACTTGCCCTGGCTTTCAAAATCAGGTCCCGTGACGTGGAAGAAGCCCCTTTGCCACGCCCATATGCAGAAATTTGGGTCTATAGCCCGCGCGTAGAAGGGGTGCATTTGCGCGGCGGACCCGTTGCGCGGGGTGGTTTGCGCTGGTCTGATCGCCGTGAAGATTTTCGCACCGAAGTGCTCGGTCTTGTCAAGGCGCAACAAGTGAAAAATGCTGTGATTGTGCCGCAAGGCTCTAAGGGTGGGTTTTACCCAAAACAATTATCTAATATGAGCGACCGTGATACCTTTATGGCCGAGGGTGTGGCATCGTATCGCAGCTTCATCACCAGCTTATTGTCACTCACTGATAATTTGAAAGGGGGCAAAGTTGTGCCTCCTGAAGCGCTTGTTCGCCGCGACAGTGATGATCCGTACCTTGTCGTCGCCGCTGATAAAGGCACTGCAACATTTTCTGATATTTCCAATGGCATATCGCAAGGACGTGGTTTTTGGCTGGATGATGCTTTTGCCAGTGGTGGGTCCAATGGATATGACCATAAAAAAATGGGGATCACCGCTAAAGGGGCTTGGATCAGCGTGCAGCGTCACTTCCGTGAACTGGGCTTAAATGTGCAAAAAGATGAATTTACAGTGGTCGGTGTTGGGGATATGTCAGGTGATGTGTTTGGCAATGGCATGTTGTTGTCGAAAACAATTCGTCTAAAGGCAGCCTTTAACCACATGCACATCTTTATCGATCCAAATCCTGGGGATACCAAAGCCGCGTGGACTGAGCGGAAACGTATGTTTGATATGCCGCGCTCTAGTTGGGAAGATTATGACCAAAGCCTGATTTCGAAAGGCGGGGGGATTTTCTCCCGCTCTGAAAAATCGATTAAACTGACACCCGAAATTAAAGAATGGCTGGGCGTTGATAATGATACAATGGCACCCAATGTTTTATTGCATAAAATTTTGAAAGCCGAAGCAGATTTGATGTGGTTTGGTGGCATTGGAACCTATATTCGCGCCAGCGATGAAAGCGATAGCCAAGTCGGGGACCGCGCTAACGATAGCCTGCGGGTGATTGCGGATGAGGTGAACTGTAAAGTCATCGGCGAGGGTGGAAACTTGGGTATGACCCATAAATCGCGCATTGAATTTGCCCGCAAGGGGGGGCGCTGTAATACGGACTTTATTGATAACTCTGCGGGTGTGGATTGTTCTGATAAAGAAGTGAATATCAAAATTTTGCTCACCGATGCCATCACACGGGGTAGCTTGAAAGCCGAAGACCGCAATGCACTATTAGACAGCATGACAGATGAAGTCAGCGATATTGTTCTATCGGATAATTATTTGCAAACACAGGCTATATCACTGGCTGAAAATAATGCTGTTTCGGCCCGCGAATACCATTTGGGTCTTATTCGGGCGCTGGAACGTGACGGTGACTTAAACCGCGAAATTGAGTATCTGCCCAGCGATGAAGGGTTTGCCGAACTTGCTGCTAATGAACAAGGCTTAACTCGGCCTGAAATTTCAATATTGTTGGCATATGCAAAAATTTCACTCAGTGAAATCCTCATGCGCGGGACCTTAATTGATGATCCTGTGTTGTTGCCAGAACTTAATTGGGGCTTTCCAACCGCGCTGCGGGAGCGTTTTAAAGCCGAAATAGCAGATCATCGTTTGCGCCGTGAAATTGTCTCTACAGTGCTTGCCAATGAAGTCGTGAACTGGGGCGGCCTGACGTTTGTGTATGAAGTGAAGGAAGAAACGGGCCTTGCGGTTGAAGATATTGTTGCGGCCTTTGTCGTGGTGCGAGAGATCTTTGGCTTGAAAACCCGTTGGCACCAAGTGAATGCACTAGACTATCAGGTCGATAGCACAGCCCAGTATGACATGCATCAAAGCATGTCAGACAGTTTAAAAACGCAAGTGTTGTGGATGCTGCGTAACTTGATTCAGCCGTATAATATTGGGGATATGATTGCCAGATACAAAGATGCGGTCGTGACTTTATTTGACCTGCCCGCTGAGGTGCTGTCTGCGTCGGCGTTTGAAGGCCATTCGGTGCATGTGAAAGCTTACTGTGATAAGGGCGTTGGCAAGGACCTTGCAGGGTTTGTGTCGACGTTTCATGTGCTGCGCTCAGGCGCTGATATTATTCGCATCGCAGAAGACACTAACAAGAGTGTGGATTATGTGGCCCAAGTACATTTCGCCATAGGGGATATGTTGGGGTTAGATTGGCTGAGCCAGCGTGCATCCCGCTTGCAACTAGAGGATCACTGGGAAGATTTGGCTATACGGTCACTGATCGAAGATATGGCGGACCAACAACGGACCCATGTTGCTGCGGTTTGTGCGGGGGCTGGTAAAAAATCAGCGTCCAGTGCTTTACAGGCTTGGTGTGAAACTGAGGCGACAAAATTAATCCGCGTGGAACGCTTGGTTGATGAGTTGAAATCTAGCGGTGCTATGAGCGTGGCTAAGCTCAGTTTTGCTGCTAAGCATTTACGATCAATCTTGCGTTAGGGCAATCTTGCGTTAGGGCAATCTTGCGTTAGGGTGAACCTTGCGTTAGGGTGAACCTTGCGTTAGGGTGAACCTTGCGTTAGGGCAAAACAAGGCAGCGGCAATTTAGCCTAACCAGGTTTGCGCCACCAGACCCAAAAAGGCAAAAGGACCAACACTGTTAACAAAAATATATAAATTTTTATCGGGATAGACTTAACCAGATAGTTGAGGCCCACTTGGTAGCGTTGGTCATATCCTGTGGGCAACGGCTGAATATCCGTGCGCACTGCAAAGACCTCATATGCGCTTAACATCTGCTGAAATATAAGTGGATGGTTGTCTAAAATATCCTGCGTTTCGCCAGGGTCATTGACGATATCATACAGCTGCCAATCACCGCTGCCAATCGGCGGTGCGTGATAAATCGCCTTAAATTGTGCGCCAAAAACCACCTTACTGCCAGCCAGCTCATAGGCGATAAAATCATCGTCCGAATAATGGGCCGCAGACTGGCCGCGCAGTACAGATGTTAAATCTTTGCCGTCCATTTTATATATGGGACGCCCACCAAACCGCTTTCCCGGTAAGGCCGTTCCCGTTAAGTTTAGAATGGTTGGGGCTAGGTCGGCAACCCAAGCCAGTGTATTTTGAAAGCCTGCGTGCTTGCTGATGGTTGGACCACTGATAACCAAGGGAACCCGCATGCCTCCTTCTCCCACTTGGAATTTATACCATGATAAGGGTGCAGCTGCTGCGCTGGCAAATGATGCCCCAATGCTGTTCATTGATCGTTTGAGGCCCAGTGTTTCATAATCATAATGATACTCAAGGCGATTGGATGATAAGCGGGCCATGGGGACTGTCATATCTGAGGCTTCAGCACCATTATCGGACGTGAAAATAAAGGTAGTATTTTCAAACTCGCCCGCCGCTTTTAGCCACGCGATTAAGCGCCCAATATGATAATCCATCGCTTCTATCATGCCGCCATAAACAGCCATGCGTTTGGCCTCATAACGTTTTTCATGATCACTAAGCCCATCCCAGCTTTTGGTGGTTGTCATTCTTGCCATATCGCTTGTCGCTGGGACTAAGCCTATTTCCTTGGCGCGTTTTTGGCGGTGATCCCGCAGCGTATCCCAGCCCTTATCATATTTGCCCATATAACGATCAATATAATCTTGCGGTGCTTGCACAGGG
The DNA here is from genome assembly GCA_014238195.1 of Kordiimonadaceae bacterium. GTDB lineage: Bacteria > Pseudomonadota > Alphaproteobacteria > Sphingomonadales > Kordiimonadaceae > JABABO01. Next base: position 7,023 of record JABABO010000057.1, read on the forward strand.
ATATGCACAGCCTGCAAGGGTAAATAAGCAAAAAATGGTTTGCCGTCCCCTTGATTGCGGGCAATAAATTCAATCATAGTATCGACAAGATCGCGTGATGAATAAAAATCGTCTGGCAGAGTTGTGCGCTTTCCATCCTTAA
>JABABO010000287.1 GCA_014238195.1 Kordiimonadaceae bacterium
CCCAACCCCCAAGCTTTGCGTAAATTATCTGCAATATCTTCAATTTCTTCATTGGTATACCGCCCATTCGCGGATGCTGGGGTCACCTCGGGTAACTGCACGTCTGGATAATTTACATAATCGTCTAAGTATTTTGAAACCTGAGTAAACCACAAGCTCAGAACGTCACACATATTATTAAGCTTCTTGGTTTTTGCACCAAATCCTCTGTAAAACTGGGTTCCCGTTTCACCAAAGCACGGCAAATGCGGTGACATAAAATAAGAAATCGGCTGCCCAAGAACCTTAACAATTTGATACATAACCACAGGGTCAGGATTTTTATGGCCCAACTCATAAGCCGATACCGCCTGCCTACTGACACCTATTTGTGCTGCCAGTTCCGATTGATTGAAGCGGCATTTAAGCCGTGCATCACGCAATTTGGCTGGAATCAATGACCGCTCGGCATACCCTGCGCGAGCGGTTTCAGGAAACCTAACAATGTTTTCAGACACCATTTTCTTTTAACCACTTTTCTATATCTTCTTTCAAGCCCAACAATTCATCATCTTCATAATCTGTATCTTCAATAGGAACACGACTATCAACAACAACATGCGGTCGCAACATCAAATTTCCAGTTCTACCTAAGTACCCTTTCGAATGAACAACATGCGGTATCCCTAAAAATGCAAAATCAGGATCACCGCCCCCATGTGTCAGTAAAATATGTGGCAAGCCCTGTATGGCTTGTTCCTCTTGCATTTCCTCTAGCAGCGTTAATTGATTGTTTAAGCGCATATTGTTGCGAAAACGAACATCACGGGGCTGCTTTTTTGGGTCCTTAACACGGCTGATGCTTAAACGAGAATGCGGTAAACGCACTTCCAAAAAACGCCCCGTTGGTTTTGTGTAATGGCTCCATTGATAGTCGCAGTCCCAAGCGCCATTTTTAATCAATCGCTCCAGCGCAAATTCAACAGCCCATGAATATAACCGCCCTTTATTCGCCTGCACCGTGGGTGTTTGCAAAAAGGGTGTCTCTTCACAAACCATATCCGCCGCACGGTACGCGCGTTTCAAGGTTTCAGGCATTTGCCCCTGCACTTGTGCACTCACCTGATCATTTATAAATTTAACAATAGAACTAGCAACCATTGAAGCAACCCTTCTTGTGCAACCTAATACGAATTTTATACCATTTTGTCAACCAGATGGCAAGCCTTTAATCTTCATACTCTCCTGTTTTTCTCTCCCAGCCCATAAAAAACCCCGCCAAAGGCAGGGCAAAGACAGGGTTGTTAAACGTATCAAGCAGCGAATATATATTCTCGTGCATATTAGTCTACATAACCTTCTTTGGTAAGTAATGTGATTATTGTATAGCTCATGTTCCCACTCCTAGTATTTATTTGTTTGTGTCTTAGCGCACTAGGCTCATCGCACTTTCCTTAATTAACGAGACCATAGACGGCGAAAAGAATTACGCCAATCCCAACCCGCTTTGAGGGGCTTGTTTTTCCATTTTGCCGCTAATTTTTCAAATTCAATATACAGTGTTGGCACACTCGTGCGCCCTCTAACTTTTTCTATATGATCTTTTGAAGCTATATAGTGTTTTGTTAAAGTATTACATGTAAAGCTTTTGTAAAGATGCTCACAGGCAATACCTTCTTTAATAGCAACTGCGATCAGCTCATAACGATTTAATACCTCGCGTATTGCTATGGCTTTTGGACTGTTTTTTTCAGTTTCCGCCGCATATTTCGCAACGTCAGCTTCTTTTACAGCTGTAAGGAATAGTAATAAATGTTTTTGGTATTCGGGATCTTCCTTGCCCTTTTGTATTAAATCAATCGTCGTTC
>JABABO010000290.1 GCA_014238195.1 Kordiimonadaceae bacterium
TCAGCCGCAGAAAGGGGGGATTTTCGTTTTGATCTGTTGGACCGCCTCGCTTTTGACGTGATCACCGTGCCGCCACTTCGCGAACGTAAAGATGATATTCCATTACTTGCAGAACATTTTGGGATGCAAATGGCCCGCGAACAAGAATGGCTGCAATTTCCAGGTTATACCCATGACGCCTTAGAGGCCATGTTATCATATCCTTGGCCGGGCAACATTCGGGAATTAAAGAATGTGGTTGAACGGGCTGTATACCGTGCTTGGGATGGGGAGGAGCCTATCGGCGATATTAATTTTGATCCCTTTGATAGCCCTTTCAGACCAAATCAAAATCAAACGCTGAAGCAAAAACCACCAACTATGATTGATAGTCTTGGGCCAAATACTATTACCGCCCCTGAGACAGCCTTCTGCCTGTGCAGTGAAAGTAGCCGCTTTGAGCGCCAGATGCTGGAATCCGCCTTAAAGGCTACCCAGCATAATCAACGAAAAGCCGCTGTTTATTGCTCGCTCACCTATGATCAATTCAGGCACCGCTTGCGCAAACAAGGCATGTTGTGATTAAGTAAGCCTTATGAAGCATCAAAACTATTTTAAGCGCCGCCCAAGGCGAAAGCGTAAAACCATCTTTACAGGCCGCAATATTGTTAGCCTAATTTTGTTGTCCCTTGCCGCTTATGGGGCCTTCCGTTACTGGGTTGATGGCTATGACGCGGCTTTATGTGACGGGGCCCCATGCGAGAGCACCTATAGTATCGCCGCAGCTGCCATTGGTTTTTTTCTAATGTTTCTAGCCGTGATTGGCGCAGGCGCAGTCATCGGTTTTCTGATTGCCTATATACGCAGTCACCGTACCCCGCAGCCCAGCCCGTACCTAAGCGCGAACCCTGATAAAGAAACCGATCAGCCCGATTAAGCCTTTGTAAGGATTAAACCTTTGTGTTTGAATTTAATCATAAGGGGACCATTTTGCTTTCTTGTTTGCTTTCTTGGGCTTTTTGTTGCCTAAAGTCTCTGATCTATCTTCAAAGGATACTTCATTACTGTTTTGCGGCGGTAAACCATGTAAAGCGCGGCCATTTGTGCGCTCTAAAACCCTGCCCCCGACAATGCTGCACATAACCAAAATCGCCAGCAAATGATAGAATAAGTCAAACGTAGCAATATTCACAGTAAGCCCGCCTACAGCATACCCCACCATCGAGAGCTGAATAGCCCCACCTAAATCCGCAATCCAACGGGTTTCATTATGGTCATGATAGGTGCGAAAGATCGATCCACCAGCAAACCACCCTGTAAAGATCAAAGACATAAATAAAACAAGCCCAACGTAGCCATGTTCGCCCATGACTTCAAAATAAATTGAATGCGGGGCACGGGGCTTAAAACGCGGCGGCATAAAACGTTCCTGAGGACGGGGTAAATAAAAAACATTGAAGCCACCCCCTTCAATGGGATGCGTGTCCGCAAGATTTACAGAAAATTTCCACATCGAAACCCGCCCCATGAAGCTACCGTCTTCGGTCGCACTGGCTGTTGTGTTCATGCGGTTTTTCCAACTATCCGGCATGAAGCTAAAGGCAAGTAATGCGACAGGGATCATCACCAACAAAAAGCGGAAGCGATATTTTGATTTCAGCAAAATCATCGCCACCACCCCCAATAAAGCCACAAGCCCACCACGGGACTGCGTCCCCAAAATCGACAGCGCATTCAATACGACCAAACCCAGTAAAGGCGTTTTTAGACGGGGGATAGGGGGGTGTTGCCACATATAAATTGATATGGGCAGAATCATTGCTAAAGCCATCGCCAACTGATTATTATCAATAATCATACCGCCAGCACCTTGCACACGCCCAGCGCCCCCTGTCACCAGTGTAAAAATACCCGATTTTAACATGATAAAGGCAAAAGAAGCATACATCACCCAAACAAACGCTTTTAATCGGTTTGGGGTTTGCATCACAATCATTGAAATAACCGCAAACAGCATCACTTTGGTAATATAGATAAGCTTTTCAGATGAAAAGGTCGGGTCATACCCCAACAGCGTTGTAAGGATCAGCCAAAAA
>JABABO010000292.1 GCA_014238195.1 Kordiimonadaceae bacterium
GTTTGATGATAACTTTTTTGCGGTGTATGATGCCGAGGCGATTGTTCAGATTTGACATTACTGGTCCCCCTTATCGGCACGAAAGTCATCACGCAAAGCATATAAAATATCAAGCGCATCGCGGGGGCTTAATTCATCGGGGTTTAGTGTGTCCATACGCTCTATCAAGCGCGGATAAATAGGTTCTGTATTATGACTGATATTGGATTGTCCTTTTTCTGGCAAAGTGTGAAATAAAGGTAAGTCATCAACAAGACCACGCACTTTATCACCTTTATCACTGGCTTCTAAATGGTTTAACACCTGCCGCGCCCGTGCAATGACGCGGCCTGGCAATCCAGCTAGTTTTGCCACTTGAATACCGTAAGACCTGTCGGCAGCACCGTTTCTTACTTCATGCAAGAACACCACATCGCCTTTCCATTCCTTCACTTTCATGGCATGCAAAGATAAGCTATCAAGCGATTCTTTTAAAGCTGTCAATTCATGATAATGGGTAGCAAACAAAGCGCGTGATTGGTTGATATTATGTAGGTTTTCAACCGCAGCCCACGCAATAGACAGGCCGTCATAGGTTGCTGTCCCGCGGCCTATTTCATCTAGTATCACTAAACTACGGGGTCCTGCTTGGTTTAATATGGCGGCGGTTTCGACCATTTCCACCATGAATGTTGACCGACCATGCGCCAAGTCATCACTAGCACCAACACGGCTAAACAAACGGTCTACAACGCCTATATGGGCGCTAGTAGCAGGGACATAACCACCCATTTGAGCGAGCACAGCCATTAAAGCATTTTGCCGCAAGTATGTGCTTTTACCCGCCATATTCGGGCCTGTGATCAGCCATAGGCGGTCTTCGTTCTGCATAATGCAGTCATTGGCGACAAAAGCCCCGCTATCACTGTCTTTCAAGGCTTGTTCCACCACCAGATGGCGGCCCCCAACCACATTGAAGGTTAAGGTGTCGTCGATCTCGGGTCGCACGAGGTTCGCGTGTTCAGCCAATCTTGCAAGGCTAGACGTAAAATCTAACTCAGCCAGAGCACTGGCAGCAAAACTAATCGCCTCAGCGTGACTAAGGACATGTGCGATCAATGTTTCAAATATCTCAAGTTCTAGGGCTAGGGCACGGTCACCTGCTTCAGATATTTTACCCGCTAATTTCGAAAGTTCAGTCGTTGAAAATCGCACATTATTTGCCAACGTTTGGCGGTGAATAAAGCGTTCGTTCAGTGGTGGGGCCATCAATGCATCGGCGTGGCGGGCACTCATATCGATATGATAGCCTAGGACATTATTATGCTTGATTTTTAAGCTGTTGATATTGGTTTCGGTTTTGTAATCGGCTTCCAGCCCTGCAATAAGCCGTCGGCTTTCATCGCGCAAAGTTCGAAATTCATCCAGTGTGGCATGATATCCGTGCGCAATAAAATTACCATCGCGGATTATCATGGGTGGCTCAGGGGTGATGGCACGGGTAAGATCATTAATAAGGCTAATATGGGGGCCTAAATCTTCAGCCGCCGCTTTAATAAGATCAGGCACTGTATCAAAAGCCCCTTTCGGGGGTTTTAGGGCGCGTTGCACAGTATAGGCGGTTTCAAGACCATTACGAATTGCCGCAAGGTCACGGGGGCCTGCCCTGCCAATTGCTATCCTTGATAGGGCGCGGTCCATATCCGGTGCAGATTTTAAAGCGGCGCTTATATCACCGCGAACATGGATGTTTTCCAGCATATATTGTACGCTGTCCAAACGGTCGTTAATGCGCACTGGGTCGGTCAAAGGTGCTGACAGACGCAATTTTAGCAAACGCGCCCCTGCCCCTGTGACTGTGCAGTCAATGGTGCTCAGCAAACTGCCTTTCGCTTCCCCTGACTGCGTGCGCGTCAGTTCAAGGGACCGACGGGTTGCAGCATCGATCATCATTGTCCCTTCGCCGGATTGGCGCACTGGGGGATTTAAGTTGGGCATTTTTCCTTTTTGGGTGTCTTCAATATAAAAGAGCAGCGCCCCAGCGGCGGCGAGATCAGCTTTTGTGAAATTTGCCATGCCATCAAGTGTAGCAACGCCGTACAGATCCTTTAAGCGACGCTCGCCGTAACTGCTGTCGAAATGTTTACCGTCCAGTGGTGTAATAAGACTACGGAAATCAAAAATAGCTTGATTAATAGCTGGATCATCTATGAGATTTTCAGAAATTAAAAGTTCGCTGGGGCTTAACCGCGCGAGATCAGCGTCTAATCGGGTTTCTTTGGTTGGTAGAATGTAAAACTCCCCCGTTGACATATCGGCAACACCCAGCGACAGCATGTTTTTAGCGCGGCCCAATGTCACAAGGTAATTATGGCTTCGTGCATCTAGTAAATTATCTTCGGTGATTGTCCCTGGGGTGACAAGACGCACAACCTCCCGCTTGACGACAGCTTTGTATCCGCGTTTTTTTGCTTCTGCTGGGTCTTCGGTTTGCTCACAGACAGCAACTTTATAGCCTTTGCGAATCAGTCGGGATAAATACATTTCTGCGGCATGAACAGGGACACCGCACATGGGGATTTCATCACCTGCGTGTTTACCGCGTTTAGTGAGCGTGATGTCAAGGGCGCTTGCCGCTGTTTCGGCATCTGAAAAAAACAGTTCATAGAAATCACCCATGCGATAGAATAATAAACAATCGCTATAGTCCGATTTTATGGTCATAAACTGCGCCATCATCGGCGTAACATCAGGGGCTTTCGCCGCCTTTAGCCATTGATTTTCACTTCCCCCTTTATTCTTGATTGGGGTTTGCTTGATCTCAGGCCTGCTGTTATCAGCGTGTTCTATACTTTGAGGGGTGTTCACAGGGCATTAATCCACTTTTATAGTCTCTGGTTTATTATCTGGGTTATAAAAATTTAACCACTCTCATAGGATAAGTTTACGGGAATTATTTATACAATGAAAAAGAAATATGTTGAAATGACATATATTTCATTTGTCAGAATATTTTTGCCATAGTATGCCTTATGAATAAATATGTTCACTTTTTAGACCATACTGTTGTTGCGTACAGCTTTTTTAATGCATGAGCCTGTAGCAGCACGATAAACAAGGTGCAATCCATGCCGAGTAAATCTTCCAAATTCACAGATGCAGAAGCGCTTCGTTTTCATAGCATTGGCCGCCCTGGTAAACTAGAAATCACGCCTTCTAAGCCAATGGCAACACAGCGTGACCTATCGCTGGCTTATAGCCCAGGCGTGGCAGTTCCGGTGAAGGAAATAGCCAAAGACCCCAACACAGCCTACGATTATACATCAAAGGGTAATATGGTTGCTGTTATTTCTAACGGTACGGCGATATTGGGCTTAGGAAATCTTGGTGCGGCGGCCTCTAAACCTGTGATGGAAGGCAAGGCTGTGTTGTTTAAGCGCTTTGCTGATGTGGACAGTATTGATCTAGAAGTGGACAGCGAAGATATTGACGAATTTGTCAACTGTGTGAAATTACTTGGCCCATCCTTTGGCGGTATTAATCTGGAAGATATTGGTGCACCGTCTTGCTTTATCATTGAGCAGCGCCTGCGCGAGTTGATGGATATTCCTGTTTTCCACGATGATCAACACGGCACGGCAATTATTACAGCCGCTGGCTTTTTGAATGCGCTTGACCTGACAGATAGGGATTTAAAAACTACTAAAGTCGTGGCGCTGGGCGCTGGTGCGGCTTGTATCGCCTGCATTGAATTGATTAAATCAATGGGCTTGCCGCATCAAAATGTAACCATGGTTGATCGTCAAGGGGTGATTTACGCAGGACGCACAGAAAATATGAACCAGTGGAAATCTGCGCATGCGATTAAAACCGATGCTCGCACCCTAGAACAGGCCTTAAAAGGAGCCGATGTCCTTATTGGCCTTGCGGCAGCTGGTGCTGTGACAAAAACTATGGTTAAAGATATGGCTGCTAAGCCAATTATTTTTGCTATGGCAAACCCTGATCCTGAAATTACCCCAGAAGATGCCAAGGCCGTGCGCCCAGATGCCATCGTTGCTACAGGCCGGTCTGATTATCCAAACCAAGTGAATAATGTGCTTGGTTTCCCTTATATTTTCCGCGGTGCTTTGGATGTTCGGGCCCGCACCATTAATGATGAAATGAAAATCGCCGCAGCACAAGCGCTGGCAGAATTGGCCCGCGAAGACGTGCCAGATGAAGTGGCGGCTGCGTATGGCGGCGAGCAACCCCATTATGGCCCTGACTATATCATTCCAGCGCCGTTCGATCCGCGCCTTATTCGCCGCATTCCAGTTAAAGTGGCGCAAGCTGCTATGGATTCAGGGGTGGCCCGTAAACCCATCGAAGATATGGAAGCTTACGAGCAAGAATTATCGGCCCGCCTTGACCCAACCGTGGATACATTATCAGCGATGTTCGAGGAACTAAAGCGCCGCAAACCACGGCGTATTGTTTTCGCCGAAGCCGAGGAAGAATTAGTGCTGCGGGCAGCTGTTGGTTTTAAAGCAGCAGGGTATGGCACCCCCGTCCTAGTCGGTTTTGAAGCGCCAATCCGCGAAAAACTCCGTGATATGGGTATTGATGATACACAGTTTGAAATTCGTAATGCCGCCAATACTAAACGCACTCGCGATTATATTAATTATGTCTATGAGCGCCTCAATCGACGCGGTTACTTGCTGCGTGATGTTAAGCGCATGGTGCAGCGCGACCGTAATGTTTTTTCTGCGGTGATGGTGGCAACAGGTGATGCGGACGGTGTGGTCACTGGGGTGACGCGGCATTATTGGCGGGCCCTGAAAAATATTAAGCGTGTGATTGATCCTATACCTGGAATGCAACCATTTGGGTTATCTGTTATAGTGACCAAAAACCGTACAGTTTTTATTGCTGATACCACAGTGAATGAACGCCCAAGCCCATCAGAGCTAGCCGATATCGCTCAAGCTTCTGCTTATTTTGTCAAACGCATGGGGCATGACCCACGGGTGGCATTCTTATCTTTTTCTAACTTTGGCAATCCACCATCACAAAAAGCAGGGCCTATTCAGGAAGCTGTCGGTATTTTGCAGCAACGTGATGTCCCTTTCGAATTTGACGGCGAAATGCAGGCCGATGTTGCCCTGAATAAAGACTTAATGCGCATGTACCCTTTTATGAATTTGTCGGGGCCAGCGAATATTTTGATTATGCCTGCGTTACACAGCGCCAATATCAGCTATAAATTGCTTGCTGAACTTGGTGGCGGACGTGTCATTGGGCCAATGCTGCTTGGTATGGAAAAATCTACTCAGATTGCCCGTATGACTTCAACAGCAAGTGATCTTGTTAATATGGGTGGTCTAGCAGCTGCAACATCCTTATTGCTTGAAACTATGTCGAAAGATTTGGGCAACAGTAAAAAATAAAAGCAAGGATTTACGTTTGTTAGGGTGCTGTCTTTTCCCATAATTTGATTTTACGGTATAGGGTGGACGCATTAACATCCAGATATTTGGCTGCTTTTCTTACGCTTCCATCACAGGCAGCGATCGCCTCTTCTATTGCTTTACGCTCACTAACAGCAAGTGGTTTAATATCACTTGGGATGCTCGGTTTATTCTCACGCTGGCCGCTACGGCGCGTGTCTGGATGCGGCGAGTGTGGCCCAGAATGATTTTGGCTGGAAAATCTTGCGCTGGATAAATGGTCGTGGTGGATCGCCCCCAACAGCTTTTTAATCATATCATCGGTTAGATATTCACCGTCATTCAAAACGACGGCGCTTTGAATGACGTTGCCTAACTCTCGGACGTTGCCAGGCCAATGATGCGCGAGCAAATGCGTTTTGGCGTTTTCAGAAAAGTCCCGAAATTGTTTACCTTCTTCCCTTGCAAATTCAATGAGCAAAGATCGTGCAATGTCGATGGCATCCTCACCACGGTCCCTTAGTGGCGGCATATGGATTGGAATGACATGTAAGCGGTAATAAAGGTCTTCACGAAAGCGTCCCGCTTGTACTTCTTCCCAAGGGTTGCGGTTGGTAGCACATATAAAGCGCACATTTACATGAATAGGGGTGCTCGTCCCCACGGGAATAATCTGTCCAGTTTGTATGAAACGCAGCAGCTTGGCTTGTAAGTCGATATGCATTTCGCAAATTTCGTCTAAAAACAATGTTCCACCATCGGCGCGAATGGCTGTGCCCTCTCGGTCATCACTTGCGCCAGTGAAAGCCCCTTTTACATGGCCAAAAATCTCACTTTCCATCAGGTTTTCAGGAATAGCTGCACAGTTTAATGCCATAAAGTTTTTATCGCGGCGTGGGCTGGCTGTGTGAATAGCTTCGGCGCATAATTCTTTACCCGTACCGCTTTCGCCGACAATAAACACCGATGCCCGCGATGGGGCCGCATCTTTCACCATCCGATAAATGGCTTTCATCGCTGCACTTTCGCCGATAAATTTCCCATGTTGTTTGCCTTTATAACCCTCCTCATATTGCTCAACTAGGGTTGACAAGTGTTGTAATTCTAGTGCTGTACGTGTTATTGTTGTCAAACGCTCAGCATTAAAGGGTTTTAACAAAAAGTCGGTGGCCCCTTCGCGCATTGCTTCAACGGCAACTGCGATAGACCCATGTGCAGTGATGACGATGACACGGGCGGCGTTACCTTCGGCTTTTAATTTGCGCAGAATTGTAATGCCGTCCATATCTGGCAATTTTAAATCCAGATAGATCAGCACAGGCTGTAAGTCCTTAATTTTTTGCAGGGCAATTTTACCCGTTTCTGCAATTTCAATAGCAGGTCCCATGTTTCTGAGATAAGCCTGATATGTAAGCGCGAGTGTGGGGCTATCCTCGACAATCAGGATTGTTTCATTTGTATGAGCGCTATCAAGCGTGCTAAATGTGCTATTAACCAAAGTGTTTGCTTACTTGCGTAAGTTCCCCAAAGCAGAATTAATCCTTATATCGACTATAGTCTTTGTATGCTAAAATTAGTCTTACTGAAAAGTAATTTGTTTTAAATTTTTTATATTTGGTTACTTTCAGTTTAGATTTAGCCTGTACTATTGTGCTCAAGCTTCAAAAATCACCAAGGCGGTGCGACTTAGGCGGCAATGTATGACCGATAAAAATACCTCCAAAGAACTTCTTGAAGGAAACGATGTTTTAGATGATGACGGTGAAAATCGTCGTCGATATGCGCGGCGGTCCGTGCTGTGGCCGGCAACACTTTCCGTTGGCAAGCATAATTTTAGCTGCCATGTTTGGAATATGTCATTAGGCGGAGCGCGAATCCGTGTAGATATCCCACTTAAGAATAACACAGAAGTTATATTAGACATACCAGAACGTGGTCGCATTCCTGGTATTGTCGTTTGGGCTGGGGCTGAATCTATGGGGATTGACTTTACAATCCCACGGTCTAGAATTGAAAAAATGTTTGGGGACCGCCTGCACGTTCTAGGTTTGCATAAGCTTTAACCTTTCAACCACAGTGAATTTTAGGGGTCCCTATTTTACTTATATTATAGGGTACAAATGGGTCTTATGTTTGGCCGTTTATCAAGTAAATTATGGATTGATGCACATGTTCGGACATGTTTCAATCAAGATATGCCTACTTTTATTATCTCAAAAGGAGACATAGAACGCGGGGGGATAATTCTAAAAATCAATCATTTTACTAAGGGTGTTGATGTGTTGGAACGCGGCATGGATTTTGACGGTAACACCATTTGGCGGCCGATACTCCATAGTCCTTTTGAGATAGAAATAGCTGCTGATGAGGCGATAAAAAAACGCTTAGCGTTTGATGATGATCTTTGGGTGCTAGAGATTGAAGACCCACAGAACAAACATCACCTTCATGAAAAAGTCGAAACTTTATAGTTATAGCGAGACCAATGAATAATGATTTCATTATTTATTGATAAGTCGAACCGACATAAAAGCGAGACCAATGAATAATGAGTTCATTATTTATTGATACGTCGAACCGTAATAAAAGCGAGACCAATGAATAATGATTGCATTATTTATTGATAAGTCGAACCAACTTAATCGACCGTAATGCTTGACCTTTCTAGCTTTCCACCATACTTAAAAGCCTAGATTGACGATAAGGACTTATCCGATGGCGAAGCTTGACATCATTAATGTACCAGACCCCCTATTAAAGACAGTTTCTAAGGCCGTGGGCCAAGTGGATGATCAAGTGCGCCAGCTAATGGATACTATGCTTGAAACAATGTACGGGGCACCAGGGATTGGCCTTGCGGCTATTCAAGTCGCAGTTCCAAAGCGGGTGATCGTGTTGGACATTGCAGGTGACATGGATAATCCGCAACCGCTTTTTATGGTTAACCCCAAAGTGGTATGGGAATCAGAAGAATTTAATGTGTATAATGAGGGCTGCTTGTCGGTGCCAGAGCATTACGCCGAAATTGAACGCCCCGCAGAAGTGACCGTGCAATATTTAGATTATGACGGCAAACAGCAAGAACAAACAGTGGGTGGATTGTTATCAACATGTGTCCAGCATGAAATTGATCACTTGAACGGTGTGGTGTTTATTGATTATTTATCAAAATTAAAGCGCAATATGATCATTAAAAAAGTTCACAAAGCCACACCTGATACCACAGTTCTTTAGGGTATAACATGCGCACGCACAACCAGCTAAGGGTTTAATTATGCGGATTGCTTTTATGGGAACGCCCGATTTTGCTGTACCAACACTGAAAGCTGTCATTGAAGCTGGCCATAATGTTGTTGCGGTTTACAGTCAACCCCCAGCACGTTCAGGGCGTGGCAAAAAACTGCGGTTGGCGCCTGTTCATCAGATTGCTGAAGCAGCAGGTATTGCAGTCTTTACCCCAAAAAGCATGCGGGATGAAAAAGCGGTTGCTGATTGGCAATCACTTGATCTGGATATTGCTGTTGTCGTTGCTTACGGTCAAATTTTACCACAAAGCATTTTAGAAGCCCCAAAATATGGGTGTGTGAATGTGCACGCTAGTTTACTGCCCCGTTGGCGCGGCGCAGCACCGATCCACCGTGCACTGATGGCAGGGGATAGTAAAACAGGTGTGTGCATCATGAAAATGGAGGCGGGCCTTGATACGGGTCCAGTTCTGGACTGCACTGCAGTGCCTATCACAAAGACAGACACAACATTAAGCCTTCATAACCAATTGGCTCAGCTTGGTGGTACTATGATAGGGCCAGTGATAACAGGATTGGTTAAAGGCGTGATCAGGCCAAAGTCCCAGTCACATGAAGGCGTGACATATGCCCATAAAGTTGAAAAATCAGAGGCCAGAATTAATTGGAATACCCCAAGCGTAACAATTGATTTTCAGGTGCGCGGTTTAAACCCATTCCCAGGGGCTTGGACAATGCTGGGCAAAGAGCGCCTTAAAATTCTATCTGGTGAAAGTGTAGACGATCCATCCAGCACTGATCTGATTGCTGGGACTTTACTGGATGATCAGTTGCTCGTTCGTACTGCAACGGGGGCTTACCGCATTACCTATTGCCAACGTGCTGGGTCAAAAGCGATGCCCACACAAGACGTGCTGCGCGGCCTTGGAGCCCCAAAAGGTATGGTGTTAGCCTAAATTATGACAGATCATAAAAAACAGCGCTATAAGCTTACGGTGGAATATGATGGTCGTCCCTTTTGTGGGTGGCAACGCCAAGCCGATGTGCCAACCGTGCAAGAAACCATTGAGAACGCAATCAAAGCTTTTTGCCCTAATGATGATATTCTTGTACAGGGATCAGGACGCACTGATGCTGGGGTTCACGCGGTTGGTCAAGTGGCCCATGTGGATATTAGCCGCCCTATGACTGCAGATAAATTGCAAGGGGCAATTAATTTTCATTTGCGACCTCATGCTGTATCAATTGTCAAAGCAGAAGCTGTTAGCCCGAACTTTAATGCCCGTTTTTGCGCCGAGCAACGCCACTACACGTACCGGATCATTAATCGCCGAGCGCCACTCACGTTTGAACGCGGTCTTGCTTGGCATGTTCGCCATCCTCTTGATGTAAGGGCCATGCATGATGCGGCACAGGTTTTTGTTGGCACTCATGATTTTACAACCTTCCGCGCTGTTGCGTGTCAAAGCAAAAGCCCGATAAAAACCATTGATGAACTCAGTGTCGAGCGCATTGGCGATGCTGTTTTATTTCATGCCCATGCTTTGTCATTTTTGCATAATCAAATTCGGTCATTTATCGGAACATTAAAATTGGTGGGGGATGGCGCTTGGGGAAAAACAGATGTCGTCAAAGCCCTTAAAGCCTGTCGCCGTGATGCATTAGGCTTAAATGCGCCGCCAGATGGTTTGTATTTTATGCGTGTTGATTACCCAGAATAATTAGTCAGCCCTAAAGAAGTCCCATTTTGGGTTGGTTATTGTTGGTATTCAGTATTAAGCTCAGTATATAACCAATTGCGGTGGATATTGATCACCTCATTTGGCTATAAGTATGAAGGGTAACCGTTTGCAGTCCACATTAATCAAGAGACCACGTGAGCGGGATCACGATTGACATGTCTTTGCCAGATGGCAGGGCTGGCAAAGGATTAAGCCGATCTATCAGTTTTGGGATTTCACGGTCTAAAACAGTTTCCCCTGTGTCGCTGACAATTTCATGGGACGTAATGGTACCATCGGCAGTGATATTTAGGCGTACTCGCGCATTGCCTTCGATTTCACGTGACACAGCAGACCGTGGATATCGTTGATTTTTAGCGATCATAGTCATGACGGCTTTACGCCATGTATCCATCGTTTCATTCGCCGATACAGCTGGACTTATAAAAAGGGTGCAATAGGTAAATGCTATGAAAATAAATTTTGTAAGTTGCCGATTAAGCATGTTGCACTCCAGCAGGTTTAGTCTGCATAATACTTTTATTACTAAGGTCAGGGGTCGTGACTATCTTTAGGAATTTATACGATTACTTCCTTAATATTAGGTTACTTGTCTTAGCCAGTTTAAGATAATTATGTCGACGCAGACAGCGAAAAACTGTAGACAAAAAACATGAATAATAAAGATATACTGGAAATATTTGTTACGACAGCGCCTGGTCTTGAAACCTTGTTATCTCAGGAAATGCGGGCTTTGGAAATGCACCCAGTTAGCACCACAACAGGGGGCGTGACGTTCAAAGGTGATTGGCCTGCTGTTTGGCGGGCCAATCTTTTATTGCGCGGTGCTAGTCGTGTGCTTGTGCGCCTAAGCAGTTTTAGTGTGGTTCATCTTGCAAAATTAGATAAACTTGCACGGCGTTTGCCTTGGCGAGATATACTTAGGCTCGATGTGCCAGTGCGGGTCGATGTGACCACCAAGAAATCACGCATCTATCACCATAAAGCGGCGGCTGAACGCATTGAAACCGCAATCCGGCAAGAAGTAGGTGTTACAGTGAGCCAAGACGCAGATGTTTGTCTTAAGGTTCGAATTTATGACGATCTGTGCACGATCAGCGTTGATACATCTGGGGAAGCGCTTCACAAGCGTGGCTACAAAGAAGCGGTAAATAAAGCCCCAATGCGGGAAAATATGGCCGCGCTTTTACTTCGGGCCTGTGATTATAACGGGCAGAAAAGTGTCGTTGACCCCCTGTGCGGGTCTGGCACCTTTATTATTGAAGCCGCTGAAATCGCCAAAGGTTTAATGCCCGGTCGTGCGAGGTCGTTTGCCTTTGAAAAGCTTGCAACATTTGATATCACAAACTTTGCAAGACTGCGTGAAAGCAATATCATGCCGTCCAGCAAGTCAGAAATTAATTTTCTAAAAATCAATTTTTATGGCTACGACCGCGATGCTGGCGCTATCAAGATGAGCCAAGCCAATTCTAAGCGTGCACATGTTGATACTGTATGCTGTTTTAATCAGCAAACAATTGGCGAATGTCAAGCGCCCTCTGGCCCTGAAGGCCTTGTAATCACAAACCCACCTTATGGTAAGCGCATTGGTGATACAAAAAGGCTGGCCCAACTTTATCACAGCATGGGTAAACAGTTTCTTGCTGAATTCAAAGGCTGGCGGATTGGAATAATTACCAACTCAGACCGTTTAGCCAAAGCAACAAACCTACCATTTTCAAAACATCCCTTATCATTTGATCATGGTGGCATGACCGTTAAATTATATCAGACCAAGCCACTTTAGAAGAAAGTACGCTTTTATTATTCGCTGTTTAACCTTTAATCCCGTATCCGTGTAACAGTTATGCCTCGCTCATTTAGATATTCGTGCAATGACTTTTTGCCAATTAAGTGCGCCGCCCCCACAGCGACAAAAAACGAACCAGGTTTATCTAACATCTGTTCAATGACGTCTGCCCAGCGTTGATTGCGTTGATAAAGCAGTGGTTCAGCCAGCGATGGCATATGGGCAAGCCCTTTATTGATAAGTGCGTTTAAGCCCACTGTGTCCCCTGCAAGCCAAGCGCTTTCCATTTGGTGAAAATCTGAAGTCGCGGTTGAAAGGTCCTGTAGGGTTATGGTTAGGAATTGCTTTTGCTGTTCTGGGCTAAAGTTAGAGAATATTCCAGACTGAAAGCGTGCACTTTCAAGTCCTAACAGCGTAATATTATTGTT
This sequence comes from Kordiimonadaceae bacterium, assembly GCA_014238195.1. Lineage (GTDB taxonomy): Bacteria > Pseudomonadota > Alphaproteobacteria > Sphingomonadales > Kordiimonadaceae > JABABO01. The sequence goes on from JABABO010000292.1 coordinate 12,616, forward strand.
ACGCGCAAAGTCCATTATCACCGCATCAGCCCCGACAGCAGGATTATACCCCGCCTGAATAAGCGTCAGTACATTTAAGCTGAGCGCTGCAAACCAAGGCTGTGCAGTATCAAATGTTCCAAGCGGCAAGCCTATTATTTTACTTTGGCGGCGCACATCACCGTAAAGGCCGTTACCAATAATTTGTCTGAGATGCACCCCACTTGGTAATTTACCAGCTGAAGCCATTAAAGGCCCAGCGGCTGCTTGCTGTTTAGAATCAAGTTCCAAAATAATCGCATCGGCGGCTGATAATCGGCGGATAAGCAAGGGCGTTTGCCAGTCAGTCTTAGGCTTTAATATATGAATCGTACCAAAAAGCGTGATTTTTGTATCTGCATCTGAAAGTTCCCAAACCGCAGGGGCTGCCCAGATCGGCCTTGGCAATAAAATGATCACTGAAAACAGCAAACATAATCCAATAAAAAATATCATAACTCTTTGTAATATATGATACATTTTCAAATACTGCCTTATTAAACACTTCTTAGGGCTTACAGTATGCCTTTTCATATATGAATGCGAGATGAATCCGCTTGCATCCTATGTTTGGCCCATGTATAAGGCGCGGCTGTGAGCGAATTATAGGATCACAATAATAAAGAATTGTCTGGCTATATGGGATGCCACGATAATTTATAAAGCAAAGTTCATAAAGTGAGAAGGACTGCAAATGCCCAAAATGAAAACAAAGTCGAGCGTTAAAAAACGCTTCAAACTGACCGCAAGCGGAAAAGTGAAAGCTACTCAGGCTGGCAAACAGCATGGGATGATCAAGCGCACTAACAAGCAAATTCGCGATCTGCGTGGCACCACTATCTTGTGTGATGCCGATGCTAACATCGTTAAGAAGTTTATGCCGTACAACTAAAATGCCCCCAAATAATGCCCCAAGTAAGGCAAAGGGCATGTCAGTTTACTGGTCAGTAAGGAGAAAATAAAATGGCTCGTGTTAAACGCGGTGTAGTATCGCACGCCAAACATAAAAAAGTCCTCGAACAAGCAAAAGGCTATCGAGGTCGTCGTAAAAACACCATCAAGGTTGCCCGTCAAGCGGTTGAAAAAGCCGGTCAATATGCATACCGCGACCGCAAAGCAAAAAAGCGTACTTTCCGTGCTCTTTGGATTCAAAGGATCAATGCGGGTACGCGCGCATTGGGTTTACCTTATGGACAGTTTATGCACGGCTTGAACCTTGCAGGTGTTGAATTAGACCGCAAAGTTCTATCTGATCTGGCGATCCATGAACCAGCCGCTTTTGAAGCGCTTGTTGATCAAGCAAAGGCTGCCCTCGCCAGCTAAACTATGAACATCGCCTAAACTTTGAACATCCTAAGTTTTGATGTTTACTGTTTGGTCAGCGAGAATTGTTTAAGGGGTCTAAGCCGTTTGCTTGGCCCCTTTATTTGTATTAAGCATGGCTTTTTATGCGTGTAGCGTGAAATTAGTGCTGAATTAAAAACTTATAAGAAGTGATTCGGTTAAGATTATGCAAGATGAAATTAATGATCTGAAACAACAACTTGCGACTGAAATCGCCAGCGCTAAAGACCCAGCCGCCTTGGAAGCAGTACGCGTGGCAGCCCTAGGCAAAAAAGGTCGCGTTTCTGGCCTTATGAAAGGGCTTGGCCGTATGACACACGAGGAGCGCCAAGTTATGGGGCCGCTTCTTAACGGTTTAAAAAACGATGTGGCAGACCAAATTGCAGTGCGCAAAAATATGCTGGAGGAAGCAGAGCTAGACATGCGCCTTGCAAACGAGCGTATCGATGTCAGCTTACCAAGCCTAGACTATGCTGCGGGCACCATCCATCCGATCAGTCAAGTCATGGACGAAATTTCAGAAATTTTTGCTAATCTTGGGTTTGATGTTGCCGAAGGGCCTGATCTGGAAACTGATTTTCATAATTTTACCGCCCTCAACATCCCACCAGAACACCCTGCACGGCAAATGCATGATACGTTTTACTTGAAACCAGATGCAAAGGGGGAGCGTAAAGTATTGCGTACGCACACAAGCCCCGTGCAAATCCGTACCATGATCAGTAAAAAACCCCCTATCCGCATCATTGCCCCTGGTCGTACCTATCGCAGTGATAGTGATGCCACCCATACACCGATGTTTCACCAAGTCGA
>JABABO010000068.1 GCA_014238195.1 Kordiimonadaceae bacterium
AATAAATAATGAAATCATTATTCATTGGTCTCGCTATACATGTGGGGACGAAGGGCGAATAATCAAGGCCTGCAATTTCTGGCACTATAAAGCGTTGATAAAATTCGAAAAATGTATAGGTGAGATCAGCGGGGAAAAAAATGTCTTATTCGGGTAGCTATTCAGTCAGGAACAACACACCAAGGTAAGTTACCAATGACTAACGCATCAGCGTCTTTAGCTGTTAACGGCTTGGAGAAGTAAAAGCCTTGGGCGAAACGAAAACCAAGGTTTTCTAACATATTTACATGATTGAGGTCTTCTAAACCTTCGGCCACTAATTTGTGACCAAGCGTATTTGCAAAAGATGAAATAAGATCAAGAATTTTGTATACATCGTTGCCTTCCTCCATTTGCATAATGAAACTTCGGTCAATTTTGATGATATCAATGGGGAACTGATGTAAATAGTTGAGGGAACTGTATCCAGTGCCAAAATCATCAAGCGCAACCTTAACACCAAGGGAGCGAATTTTTTTAAGAGTTTCAGATATGTGAGCAGGGCGGCCCATAATGGCGGTTTCTGTTAGTTCTACACATAATAAGTCGCCACTGATGTCAGCTTTCTTTAATGCATTTGACGTTAACGTCGCAACATTATCACGGGCAAACTGTACACCTGAAACATTAACATTAATCGAATAGCCAGAACCACTTTTGTTAAGTGTGTTCCATTTTTTGGCTTGCCGTGCAGCTTCATACATAGCCCAGCGACCAAGGGGAACGATGATGCCTGTTTCTTCGGCGAGTGGGATAAATTCAACGGGCGATATGAAGCCTTTATCCTTATGAATCCAGCGTGTTAAAGCTTCAAATCCATGTAATTGATATGTATTCATATCAATGATCGGTTGATAATATAGCTCCAATTCATTGCGTTCTACGGCACGGCGCAACTCAGTTTCTAAATGGAACTGCGAACGCACCTGTTGCAGGCTATCGCGTTTAAAAACCTCGGTTCGGGCTTTACCAGCGCGTTTTGCACAGTGCATAGCAAAGTCTGCATCCCTTATCAGGTCTTCTGGATGGGCTGAGGTAGACATCGAACTCGCAACACCAATAGAAACAGAAGAAAAAATTTCATTACCATCTATGTCATAAGGAGATTCCATCGCTTCATGAATACGTTTGCAGACCATATCAATTTCACCGAGATCACGGCACCGCGAGATCAAAACAGCAAATTCATCGCCGCTCAAACGGGCGAGATGGTCCCCTGTTCTGATGCAGCGTCGGATGGTAGAAGATATCGACACTAAAAACCGATCACCAGCATCATGACCAAAGCTGTCGTTCACCTGCTGAAATCGGTCGATATTTACCGCGAGTACAGCGCACCCTATATCGCTTTGGCCTTCACATTCCGTAACGGCTTCATCTAATTTTGTGCGGAATAAAACACGGTTGGGCAGGCCTGTTAAGGTATCATGAAACGCATGGTGTATGAGATTATGTTCGGCCATTTTTTCGGCGGTATGGTCTTCTGACGTGCAAATGATCTGGTAAATCTCGCCCGCAGTGTTCATTAGGGGAATCATTTGGCTATAAAGATGACGCTCAATTGCCCCAAATTGCACTGTCCATTCGAACTGAATATTTATGCCTGTGCTGTATGCTTCTTCAATATGTTTAGAGAGCAAATCTAGGCTGATTTTAGACCATAGCTTTTCAATCGGTAGTTTTTGCCTGAATGAATGAGTGATATCAAAGAGGTCACAGGCAGCTTGGTTGGCATAAAGTGTGTTGATTTTATTGTGTGGACCCTTATTAAAAATAATAATGCTGACTGGCAGCTCTTCAATGATTTTTTCTGTATCAACATATGGATTGATAAATTTATTTGCTGCGGCTTTAATATGCTTAATCTCAGAGCTACCGCGCGATATTTCAGCCGACTTACTCGGTTCTGAGTGTGTGTCTATACTGTAAGTCACACCGATATCCTTCACCATTATTCTGACAGCTTTTCCTGCCGTTTCATGCTTGTCAAAAGTTATTATTGCTTACACATCGTTTCAGCATCAACATTAAATTAGGGTAAAGATGTTTTGTTAATAAACGAATAATAATCAGGATGTGAATGTTCGTGCATACGCCAGTTTGCGGGCAAAAAAATGGGAAAGGTGCCTGATATTTCAGACAAATCCTTTCCCTAGGAAAGCCAGCCACAGGGACGGGTAAGTGGATGGCAATAAATATGGTTTCTACATTTGCTTGTGAAGCTTTGTTGTATTTAGCGACAAGCGATTGCTTCAAGTTTTCTAATTTGGAAACCTCTATATGTTGTGTGTGTACTATACATGCGCACAAATCTATGTGTTTTTACGCGGGATATGCAAGACAAAAATATGACTAAATGCGGTTGACATATGTTGAAATTTATTCGCACGTCGAGCGACTCCTTGAGTATGCAATGAGTCCCTTTGAGTGTGGTTAACTCTGTGACAGAGAAAAATAATCTGCGGCGCAGATAAGTGACTTTAGAGAGGTTTGTTAAGGCACGCAGTCAAGATACATGAGTAACTATTTATAGGCAAAAGCATTATGTCAGTCATAAAAAGGCAATTTACAGTCTTTTCCTTTTTACCCGATAACAAAGGCTTGCTTTTTGGTTTGGGGTTTCAAGGCACAGACCGATTCTTTGATAAATTGTTACTGGTTAAGAGCCACCATAATGTGCTAGAGATTCTAAGCTTGATGGCATGGTTTTGTTAGCGTATCTTGATATTAAACGTGACCAGCAGGCTGAATAGGAAATAAAGTGATACAAAAACTGATAAAAGCAATTTTTGGCTCCCCAATTTTTACATGGTGGAATAATGCGACCTTTGGTACGCGGGTGTTCACGCGTATGAACGGCGTAAAAGTTGGCGAAGATGATCAAGGCAATGTGTATTACACTGAAAAAAAGGGTCATCGTCGTTGGGTCATTTATAACAATGGTGTTATTGATGCATCGCTTGTTCCAGCTGATTGGCACGGATGGCTGCATTACACCATGGATAAACCGCCAAGCGAAGCACCCTTTAAAACACAGGCTTGGGAGAAAGATCATATTCCAAATTTGACAGGAACGAAGGCTGCTTATACCCCCGCAGATCCCTTGAGAAAAGAAGCAGAGTATGAGGCTTGGCGCCCTTAATCCGCCACATTTGACTGTCAAAAGGTTAGATATGGCAAAAGATTAGACATGGCAAAAGATTAGACATGGCAAAAGATTAGACATGGCAAAAGATTAGATATGGTTTTTTGAGCTTTTATTAAAAACAGACTATGAATGTCCAACATTTCAGACGATTAGGAATAGATTATGTCCAGTAATATTGTTGAATCCATCATCGGTGCTGTCGTTTTAATTGTCGCTGGTTGGTTTCTTGTATTTGCTTATGAGCGCACAGATGCAGGTGCATCAACTACGGGATATTCACTGACAGCAAGGTTTGACCGTGTTGATGGTTTGGGTATTGGCTCAGATGTTCGGATGTCAGGCATTAAAATTGGCACGATTACCGAACAAAAGCTTGATACTGTAACATTTCAAGCTGTTGTCGAATTTTCTGTTAGTGGTGATGTCATGCTGCCAACAGATACAGCAGCTGCCATAACGTCTGAAGGTTTGCTTGGTGGAAATTATCTTGCTCTTATTCCAGGTGGAATGGATGAAAGTTTGGTTGATGGTGATGAGATAGAGGAAACTCAAGATGCCATTGATTTAATGGGTCTGATTAATAAATTTATGTATAGCGGCGACAAAGACAGTAGTGGTTAGTGGGCTAATGCAAGCATCACAGAAGAGAAGCAAAACATGGTTTCTGAATGTTGTTAGTGCTTGGTTTTTTGCAATCAGTTGGCTTCTTATTTCTGGCCCTTTGTTTTCTGCGCCTTTATTTGCACTGGGGCCTTCGATACCTGATATATTAAACCCTGGACAAACCGTAGGCACACCGAAGGCTACTGTACGTTTACGCGCACTCGACAAGATCACTGCGCGGATCACTGAGCTGGATGTTAAAATTGGTCAGGAGCACTCCTTTGGCACACTCCGTATTGTACCGCGTTATTGCCGTACCCGTGATCCCATTGAAACGCCAGAAACCTTCGCGTTTCTTGAAATAGATAACATTGATCATGAAGGAGGGCGCAAACAGGTGTTTGCTGGGTGGATGGTCGCATCCAGCCCTGCTTTGAATGCACTGGAGCATCCTGTTTATGATGTTTGGGTGATCAGTTGTAAAGCGCCTGTCCCTGTCATACTAGGCTGATTTAGGCTTTTGATATTAGCATGAACACACTGCATGGCATTATCTAGACGGGCATGATATTCACTTCGTGGAATATTTATCGCCCCAAATTGTTTTAAGTGACCCGTTATAAACTGCGTATCAAGCAGTGCAAAACCACCAGCTTTTAAACGCGCGACAAGATGTATAAGTGCCACTTTACTAGCATCGGTTTGTTTATGAAACATGCTTTCGCCAAAAAAAGCGCCGCAAAGGGATACGCCGTAAAGACCACCTACTAAATGATCATCTTCCCAGCATTCGATGGAATGGGCATGCCCCATATGGTATAAATCTGTGTATAGTGCCTGAATTGGATTATTTATCCAGGTGCTTTCACGGCCCAGTGCAGGGGCTGCACAGGCTTGTAGGACAGCGCTAAAGTTTTGGTTCAGTGTTACTTTGAAACGGTCTTGCCGCACTTTCTTTGCAAGGGAACGGGGTATGTGTATGGTCTTTAGCGGAATAATACCACGTTCGTCAGGATCAACCCAAAACAGTGCATCATCATCGCGGTCCTCTGACATAGGGAAGATACCCCCTGCATAGGCGCGCAGCAGTATTTCTGGGGTAATCTTTAAGTCGTTCATGACTGTGAGTATCCCCAAAATAAGTTTGGTTTTTGTGGAAAAATAGCGTTCTAAAAGAAAGGGTTATTCTTCACTTTGATAATTCTCAAGTAATTTTTCTAGCCAGTGAATATCATAATCCCCTGCCTGAAATTCCTTATTATGGACAATTTCCATATGCAGCGGCAAGGTCGTGGTGATGCCATCAATCACATATTCCTTGAGCGAGCGATCAAGGCGCATCATGCAGCCGTCCCGCGTGTGGCCAGAAACAATCAGTTTAGCTATCATGCTGTCATAATAAGGTGGAATAGAATACCCAGAATAAACACCACTATCACAGCGCACATTCAGACCACCAGGGGGGTGATAGCTGCCCACGGTCCCAGGGCTTGGGGTGAAATTAAAGGGATGCTCTGCATTGATACGGCATTCAATCGCATGCCCATAGAATTTTACCATATCCTGCGTATAGTGCAGTTTTTTACCTGCGGCAACACGGATCTGTTCACGGACAAGATCAATTCCTGTGATCATTTCAGTGACGGGATGTTCTACTTGCAAGCGTGTATTCATTTCAATGAAGTAAAATTCACCTTTTTCATATAAAAACTCGATTGTTCCTGCGCCTTCATACCCAAAATCAGCCATGGCTTTAGATACGACACCGCCCATATGTTCACGGGTTTCAGTATCAATGACGGGAGAGGGGGCTTCTTCCAATACTTTTTGGTGGCGGCGCTGCAAGCTGCAATCCCGTTCGCCTAAGTGAATACAGTTCCCATGTTTGTCACCGATGATCTGAAATTCAATATGGCGTGGCTCATCAAGGTATTTTTCAATATAGACTGCATCATCACCGAAAGCTGCTTTTGATTCTGTGCGACATTGATTGAGCAGTGTGGGGAGGTCCTCGGCACGTTTGACGACTTGCATACCACGTCCCCCCCCCCCAGCGGCTGCTTTAATTATCACTGGATAGCCAATTTTTTCACAGACAGCGCGGGCGGTGTCGTCATCTGTAACGCCGCCGTCTGACCCAGGCACCACAGGAATACCTAGTTTTTTTACGGTTTCCTTAGCAGTGATTTTGTCGCCCATCATACGGATGTGATCAGCAGTTGGGCCAATAAATGCTAGGCCATGTTCGGCAATAACATCAGCAAACTGTGCGTTTTCGCTTAAAAAGCCGTAGCCTGGATGAATGGCATCAGCGCCCGTTATTTCGGCGGCAGAGATAATCGCTGGAATATTTAAGTAGCTGTCTTTTGAAGCAGGTGGGCCAATACAAACACTTTCATCGGCTAAGCGGACATGCATCGCATCAGCGTCAGCTGTGGAATGAACAGCCACGGTTTTTATGCGCATTTCTTGACAAGCACGGTGAATACGAAGGGCTATTTCACCCCGGTTCGCGATCAGGACTTTTTTAAACATGCGTGTGTCCCTATTCAATAATCATTAAGGCTTCGCCAAATTCAACAGGCTGGGCATCACTGACTAAAATTTTTGTGATGGTACCAGATTTGCTCGCCTTGATCTGGTTCATGACTTTCATGGCCTCGATGATCATAATTGTATCGCCTGCTGATACTTTGTCACCAACCGTGCAAAAGACATCAGCGTCAGGACTTGGGGATAGATAGACTGTCCCAACCATTGGTGCGGTCTCGGCATTTGCCGCCGGTACTGAACCACCATCACTTGGGACCGCTTCAGTTTGTGGCATTGGGGCTGGTGCAGCCATTGGGGCTGTGGCAATATGTGTCGGTGGTACCCCGTAACTGACAGCGGCTTGTTGGACTTCGCGCGCCACACGAATACGAAAATCGTCTTCTTCCACTTCAATTTCACTGGGTGTAGACTTGTCTAGCAGTTCAGCCAGTTCACGAATGAGTTCTTTGTAATCATTGAGTTTAGACATGATGTTAGCCTTTACCCTTATCCCTTGATTTCAGTTAGACTTAGCAGGAAGCTGCCAAGCCATGCTTAGTAGTGTTTATATCTGTTTCTTATCAGCCAGCATAGACGCAATCGCATCCAATGCAAGTAGATATCCCTGTGCACCGAATCCGCAAATGACACCAACTGCGACACCAGAAATATAGGAATGATGTCGGTAATCCTCGCGGGCGTAAATATTGGACAGGTGAACTTCGACGACAGGTATTTGGATAGCAGCAATCGCATCATGCAATGCCACGCTTGTGTGTGTATAGGCCGCCGCATTGATGATAATCCCTTGGTCTGCCATCCCCGCGTCTTGAACCCAGCCCACCAGCTCACCTTCGATATTACTTTGATGAAAATTAATGCCCAGCCCATGCGTCTTGGCATGCGTGCGCAGCTTTGTTTCAATGTCCAAAAGTGTTTGTGTGCCATAAACCTCTGGCTCGCGCGTGCCAAGTAAGTTTAAATTAGGCCCGTTTAAAACAGTAATGGTTTTTAAAACAGTAATGGTTTTCGCCATAAAGATATCTCGCTTATATCGCTTGAAGCTATCTGTATAATGCCATATGCATAGCTTGCAAACATTATAACGCCGTATTTGGTGCTAGTCCTAAAGGATTTCAGTATGAATATCAATATTACTATCAATGGTGACCCGCACAGCTTAACGTCTCGCATGAACTTGAATGCGCTGTTGCAGTACCTTGATATAAAACAGGGTAAAGTCGCGGTGGAGCATAACCGTGAAATTGTCGCTAAGACCACATATGAGGATGTTTATATAACCGACGGTGATACCTTAGAAATTGTCCACTTTATCGGTGGCGGTTAACACCTAGGCTTTAATGGATGTTTTTGCCAGACTATACTGTATGCTTTGAAGACTAGGATAAGATAAATGACCGGAAAAATTACCGATAAGACGGGAACCGACGCATGGGCCAAAACATGGGAATTAGCGGGAAAAACATATCAGTCGCGCTTGATTGTTGGCACCGGCAAATATAAAAATTTTGACCAAACGGCGAAAGCTGTGGCAGCAAGCGGGGCTGAAATTGTCACGGTTGCGGTACGCCGGGTGAATGTTTCTGACCCCACGCAACCGATGTTGGTTGATTATCTTGATCCGAAAAAGATTACATATTTGCCAAATACCGCGGGGTGTTTTGATGCCGATGCGGCTGTTCGCACACTTAGGCTTGCCCGCGAAGCAGGGGGGTGGGACCTTGTAAAGCTTGAAGTTTTAGGGGACCAAAAGACCCTTTACCCCAACATGCAGGAAACTTTTGTCGCGGCGGAGACATTGATTAAAGAAGGTTTTAAAGTGATGGTTTATTGCAGTGATGATCCCATCGCGGCCTTAAAGCTGGAAGACATGGGCTGCGTCGCGGTCATGCCGCTTGGGGCACCGATTGGCTCGGGCCTTGGTATTCAAAATCCTGTGCAAATCAGATTGATGATCGAGCAAGCCACTGTCCCCGTGTTGGTTGATGCAGGTGTGGGGACCGCCAGCGATGCCACGGTGGCGATGGAATTGGGATGTGACGGTGTGTTAATGAATACCGCGATTGCAGAAGCAGGTGACCCTGTTAAAATGGCAGCTGCAATGCGGTTGGCGGTTGAAAGCGGGCGCTTGGCGTATCAAGCAGGCCGAATGCCTAAAAAACGCTACGCTGATCCCTCAAGCCCTTTAAGTGGTCTGATATAGCGAGACCAATAAATAATGAGATCATTATTTATTGATAAGTCGAACCGACACAAATACTTATAGCCAAATGAGGTGATCAAAATTCACCGCAATTGGCTATATAAATCTGCGTCTATAAATTAGCTTCGCATATTTCCAAACAAAAACCCACTAATGATGAATGAATTGTACCATCACTAGGGGGTTTTCGAAGTTAGCGCGCTGTATACTTATATATTAAAAGATAAAGCTGTTATCGGGGGCGCTCAGCAGGTCAGCCACAGATACACCTGTTAGGGTTACGCTGTTGCCGCCGCCCAGATCAATCAGCAGGCCATCAGCTGTATCAATCGCACTGTCTGCCAGTTGGTCGATATTACCAAAGCCCGGTGATGTTGCGGATACATCAAGGACATCCCCTTCGCTAGCATCAAAATCGGTGACTGTGTCATTGCCAGAATTGGACGCGAATATAAAGACATCCGCGCCGCCGTCACCCGTTAGAATGTCATCACCCGCCCCGCCAGACATTTGGTCATTGCCAGCACCGCCGCTCAGGGTGTCAGTGCCGTCGCCGCCGCTTAGGGTGTCATGGCCGTTGGCGCCGCGAACATCATCGTCGCCGTTGCCGCCGTCGATCAGGTCATCGTTCTTTTTACCATTGATGAAGTCATTATCAGCGCCGCCGTTCAGGGTGTCATGACCCTCACCGCCGATCAGGCGGTCAAAACCGTCACCGCCGTCAATCAGGTCATCGCCCTTCTTGCCGTGGATATAATCATTACCCGCGCCGCCATTATAGGTGTCATCATTTGACGTACCAAATATGGTGTCATCACCGCTTGGTACATCAATCTCAGCTGTGCCATAAATGGTGCCGTCCGTGTGTTCCAGATGGTCTAACTCAATGTTCAGCAGGCGCAGGCTGTTCTCATCATCAAAGGTGATCAACACGTCATCGCCGACTTGCGTAGCGCCAGCAAATATGTCCGCTGATCGGTTCAGCAGCAACCCTGCGAGTTCAATAACATCATCGCTTGCTGCGTCAAAATCAGTGATGGTGTCGTGGCCTGTCTCGGCTGTGTGGGTATCGTCCATACTGCCATAAAAACGGAAAACAAAATGATCATCACCAGCGCCGCCGCTTAAGACATCATCACCGCCGCCGCCAACCAGTGTATCATTGCCACCACTGCCAACTAGCGTATCATCACCGCCCAGCGCGTGGATGATTGCATCACCGCTGGCCGAAGATTCGTCAAGTGTTTAAGCCGCAGCAGTGCCAACCGTCACACCGCTCGCCAGAGTACCACCAATTGACCAGCCATAAACATCTGTAAGCTGATGGTGCGATGTGGCATCGCTGTAGGTTAAACCATCAGCCCCTAGCCTTAATCCAGAATTGATGTTGGTTTCCCCTGCCGCTGTATCCAAAGTTGACCATCCAGCAAGCAAGTGATCAAAATTTTCAACGCTCATGCCTGAATTAGTTAGCATGCCAGAGGCATTAATGACTGACGAAATATCCCAGTCACTGATATCTTGGTTGAAGGATTTGGCACTACTGAACATCACCAACATATTCGTGACATTGCTGACATCCCAGCCACTGATATCTTGGTTGAAGGAATCCGCCTTGTGGAACATGTAACTCATATCAGTGACATTACTAACATCCCAGTAGCCGATATCTTGGTTGAAGGCATCGGCACCATCGAACATACTGCCCATATCTGTGACATTGCTGACATCCCAACCACTGATATCTTGATCGAAATCAGGAGCCAACTGGAACATGCTACCCATATGCGTGACATTGCCGACATCCCAATCACCAATATCTTGATTGAAAGCAGAGGGAGTGTTATAATGAACCGCAAACATCATGCTCATATCCACTACATTGCTAACATCCCAGTCACCGATATCTTGATTGAAGGAAGAGGCCCAAACGAACATCCCGCCCATATCTGTGACATTGCCGACATCCCAGTCACCTATATCTTGATTGAAGGCATCGGTATATCGGAACATCTGTCTCATATCCGTAACATTACTGACATCCCAGCCTGTGACATAGTTGTCGTTGAAATCTCTGTCACCACTGAATAAATAACTCAGGTCCTGATTTTCCAAGTCGATAATCGCCTGCACTTCTGCGGCAGTGGGGGGGTCGGAGAAATTACTTGCCGCTTTAATAGCATTTTGATAGCGGGTTTCTAATTGAGCGTTTCCGACAAGCACGCGGTCCACCACCTGGGCGAGTTCCTCACTGGTGACACTGCGGTTATTAGCGTTATTTGCCCCGCCATTGGATGCTGAACCAAGTAGAGCATGACGATGGTGAAGGAAAGTCATCATACCGATGAAAATCGGTATCCAGCGGCGCAAGGTTTTAGGCTGGCGCTGGATTAATTTATTTTCTGGGCCCCGTGTCGCCCGTGCTACGCACTGCACGGGGTGACGAGGAGGGACGCCATAAATGAATCCACATCGTCACCCTGAACTCCCAAACGTCACCCTGAACTTGGTTCAGGGTCCATTCACCCTATGATGCAAACACAAGCCCAAACCACTCATGGATGCTGAACCAAGTTCAGCATGACAATGGTGACGGTAAAATCGTCATTCTGATGAGTGTCGGAAGTTTTTTTAAAAAACGTGATTGACAACAAAAGCGTTAGAGCATAGAAACCGCTCTGCAAACGATGTGCGGGTGTAGCTCAGATGGTTAGAGTGTCGGCCTGTCACGCCGAAGGTCGCGGGTTCGAGCCCCGTCACTCGCGCCATTGTTTGTTAAGAAAACGCGTTCGATAGTTAGCTATCGGCGCGTTTTTTTTATGGGTTAATTCGCTCATAGTAATCTGTGGTATAGGTGTTCTAAGGAACATGATTATAGGCATTATGCACTTCAAATACAATTTTGATGCATTTTGACCTTTACGAAGCGTCATTCGATGATTAAAAGTACGCATTAAGTGTTCTTATGTTTAAACAAGAGGTTCTAATGGATTCATTATT
>JABABO010000294.1 GCA_014238195.1 Kordiimonadaceae bacterium
CACATAATTTGGAACCAGTTCTGGAAAATCTTCAACAGACATCGGTAAGTATATCGTATACATTCTGCGTTTTAGGGAAGAATGATATTCAGCGAAATCCGTAATAATATTATGCCATGCCTGAAACAGGCAAGGCGTCAAAAGCTTAAGATATATTTGATCTGCATTTCCAATATATTGCGGGTAGGAAATCTGCACTTGACAGTCTGCATTGATTGCCAATATATCGCGCACACCGTGGCCCAGTGGCTGATCTTTTGCATCGCCATAAGGGGCAAGAATGCTACCAAGTTGACCAATATAGTCTTGTCTGTTAGTTTGATTAGTTGCTTCAGTTTGTGTTGATATAGCAAAAGCATTTGAATTTAAGAATAAACACATAATGAACAGGCACCCCAAATGCCTGATATGTGTTCTTATCGCAAATTTTAATTCAATAACCATAAGCTTACCTTATGCGCTTCTTTAAAATACTCGTCATATTCAAATTCTGACATATCAATATTATTCTGTTTTGTACCATTCCAGATATTCACATGCCCTGTAGCGCCGCGCCATTTTGCTTCAAAAATATCCAGTCACATCGTATACACAATAGACACAATTTTAACTAACGCATCCCAAAAGCTTCAGGTCTAAAAAAACATTTCTCTGTAGCTCTTTCGTACTCATCAACGATGTTTATTAAGTCAACTTGATCCAAAACAAAATCATAATTTTCATGAAACCATTTTTTTGACAATTCGCCCATAAACACGACTTTTTTATTATAACAATGCTCAATATCGATTTCTTCTTCAATATTAACATTTCCATAATCTGTCTCAATAATTAATTGACCATTGCGATTTCTTAGAATACCACTGCCAGCGAAAAAAGTGCCACATATAACGCAAGATTCTGCCACATTTTCAAAAATTACCATCGTTCCACGGGTACTTACTACACATAACAAATAATAACCAAGCCAATATAACGTAAATATGACTGCAATAGTGTACAAAGCTTTCTTCCTGATGGTACCTATTTGCATCTTTTGCCTTTGGGTTGCTTGATGTAATTGCGAAGATTTACATCAAATATATATGCATCGCCACTTGGTAGCACACCTATTGATGAAGCTACAGCATATAATAATCACCTCTCATTTTGCGAAAAAACAGGCTTTACTTGAGTGATAATTGAATTTGTCCAGGCCCACACATACGATGATCAGATCGCATTGCCGCTAATTGATCAATCATGATTGCAATTTGTTTGATTTGCTTGTCTGAATATCTCATGCGCCCCCTATGATTTACTTTCGCTACTGCTTCTGGCGTAAGGGAAGCAACATTAACTCGGTTGTTGGCAAAAATGTTGAATTGATAATCTTTAAACGGAATGAAAACGATAGGATATTGTTGCTCGTTCTCAGTATGAGCAGCCTCCCCCTGCAACAGTAAAGTGTGAAGTTTCTGGGATAGTTTGTGGTTGGGGTCGAACATTAAAAAACAACCCATTTCTTGAGTTTCTTCCGCTGCTAAATGCGCCTCATCACTGTCATAATCATCATGCGGACGAGACAAGCCACTAGGCTCATAAAAAATAATAGCCATGGTAGGCGCTTGATTTGCATTATCACTGGCAAGTAAGCTAGGTGCCATGAAAAAGCCAAGCAGAACATATATTAAACAATTCATCCCATTCAGCCAGTATTTATACCTTTGCGTCATTGTTTTTCTCCACAGCTAACTATAAGCCACTCTTGGTGCTAAACACAACTCTTTCCGAACTGGGTTTTCATTGGCATTCACATTATCCATGCGATCCCCTGTATGATCAGACATTCTACCATGCAAGCGTGTATGACCAAACTCATGGGCAATGGTGCCTGCAATTTCACGAATATCGCCAGATGTTCCACTTGTTTCTCTCTTTTGACCCAGTTCATCAAAACCTATAATAAGCGAAGCACTTACATATGGTATCGTTATTGTATTTGAACTGCCTCTGCCACCGCTTTTTAGATATAAGACACCCCTAAACAGTAAAGCATGTCGTTGACGCCCTAAGGCTGAAAGTGTCTTTTTACCGTGACGTGTGCCAAAATAAAGCCGTAAACCAGCCATCAAGGTTTGCTTATGGTGATCACTTAAATTCGGATGCATCCGAATATCCAAATTAGGAATATCGCCGGTGTAGGGCGCTGGTGGTGTACAAACAGTATTTTCCTGATGTGTGGTGGTGACGGTGATGGTTTTACCGTCAGCACTATCAGCGCTGTGCCAATTTTTATGGGCTTTGAACAGCCGTACAGCGTCCTGCAGCACGGCGTACGGGGCGGGGGCGCTGGCTGGCACACCGTCCACGTTGATCATCAGCATATCGCTGGCACTTAAGCTAACGCTAAAGCGCCCGTCCTTGGTGACATCAGCTTTTGCAGGGCTGAGCACAAGGCCGTATTGCTGCTCGATTTGCGTTAAAATCTCGCTGAGGGCTTTGGCATCATCGGGCAACAGCGTTAAGCCCTGCACCGCCTGCAGACTTGCTTGCAGCTTAGATTTAGACTCTGGCGTGCGGACAGCCAGCCCTGCCCCACGCGTATGCCCGACAACATGCGCCCCAAAAGGCCGTAAGCCATTCCTGTAAACCTTCGGCACTGCCTGCAGCAGCATGTCAAATATCTCGCCATTGCCAAAGCTGCGGGTGAAGGTTTTTGGGGGCAATTTGTGAGTTTTGCGTAAAGTATGTTTACATCAAGTCGTTAAAAAAACAGCACCGCAATTTCAATCTTAGTCACTTTGAGCTGATCGTCTAAAGCCTCCATAGTAACATGTGCCCACTTTTCGTTTGGCAGACGCCATATAGACGTAATGAGTATCTTATCAAGTTTCGCTAACGCTTGAGCGTCAAGTTTTACTTCTTCTAAAGAACCAAACAAATCACCATCTGAAATATCGTTACATTCACCCTCATACACATTCTCTGCCGCGCTACATAATGTTTTAAAATCACGCAGTGAGGCCCATTCTTTTAACTGCTGGAGAATTTTTATTACATATATAGGACCGCTCATATGAGGGTCCATATACACCCAATTTTTTTCAGTATGACAATCTTTCCCAAGTAAATATTGGTCGCTTATTCTCGAAAAGGTTTTGCTCGGCGTGCCGTTCGTTACAACTGCCTCAAAACGAAAATTATGCCGCTTACACAAGTTTGTTAGCGTCACATACCCCTTGGTAAAGTAATTGATATGATAGACAAGATTTTTATTGCCTTTTAATCTAACGACTTTTGCATTTAATGCACTTGCATCCTGAACGTAAAGCCCTGTCATGTCAGCAAAGAAATCTCTAGCGTCTATCTCTAGCGATTCAATTTCAGCCGCCTCTTGATCAACAGCTGAGAATAGCAAAAAACATAATAGTATAAGGATTTTTTGCATTATTCTTCCTTATTATTCACCTAATAGAATATGTTATATTATAACAATTTATATTGTATGTCAAGTGTTGAGCGCTTTAATAAATGCGACATAAGAATCAGGATTTGTTAAGGCAACCTTAGCATCCAGTGTTTCGAAATGCGCTTCCCATTCATAGGCAGGGTCGCGATGTTTGGACCGTTGATAGTCAAACTTGAGAAAAAGGTGCAACACTTCATGCAATACAATATAACCTATTTTGAGTAAGCTAAAATTTGGAAAATTCGACATTACAAAATAGAGTTTTCCAAAATATGCAAAGGCTACTGTAGTACGATCTGCTGGGTCATAACCAGCTGCTTTTGGGGCCTGTAAAGCCGAATTGAATTTCGACTTCCTAGGAGTCTGGAGGTATGC
This sequence comes from Kordiimonadaceae bacterium, assembly GCA_014238195.1. Classification (GTDB taxonomy): domain Bacteria; phylum Pseudomonadota; class Alphaproteobacteria; order Sphingomonadales; family Kordiimonadaceae; genus JABABO01. The sequence continues at coordinate 3,827 of JABABO010000294.1, forward strand.
GATGGCTTCTCTGAGCGATTTAGAAATGGCTTGCGCCACATCAGAAGAATCACTGTTAAAAAACCTTAAAACTAACGCCTTAGATTTTTCAGTGCGTCCATCAAGTTCAGAGACTGCTTTATTCACAATAGGTAAAATAAGGCTAATTGCAGATGCTATTTCTGCATATTCTTTTTCACTCAAAAACGGTGTCAATTTGTCCAAAAAATTCCTATCATCTATAAATTTAATTATCTTTTCTGAGACTGCATTTTCATTTGCTGGCGCAATATCATTGACGACTTTCTTAAATTTAACTAGTTCAGCGTTGGCATTCATTTTTTGTGATATTTGGATAACGGCAACACAGCAAGC
>JABABO010000154.1 GCA_014238195.1 Kordiimonadaceae bacterium
GACGAATTTACCGTCATACCGATGAAAATCGGTATCCAGCAGCGCAGTTTTTTATGCTGGCGCTGGATTCATTTATTTTCTGGGCCCCGTGTCGCACGTGCTGCGCACTGCACGGGGTGACTTTGCCATGATATATGACTTCATAATTACTATTCAGATGCCCAACTCGTAAATTGTCGCCACTCTTGATATCACTATAGATTGAATGACTGGTATTTAGTCGCTCCATTTTTCACGAGCTATGCTGGTCTCTCTGCTTCACTAATCGCATTCTGAAACATTGGTGACATCTATAACAGCATCATAATAATGATGACCACTCTGTGCCTCAAACAGCTCCCCTTTAACTTTTACGCACGTTGAAATGTTTAATTCAGCATGGTCTGATTGGTTAAAGTTAACAAGCTGAGCTTGTCTTATGTGAATATCAATTCCCGTTGTATTTGAAGCAACAGAGATAGCATGAAAAAGAACAATTCTAGGAACGACTTTTAGGACGTCTACCGCGGGAGTTTCACCGTAGCCTGGTGGGCCATACTTTTGTTCAGATTTCAGATAGCCTTTCAAGGTAATTTCCTGTCCCCAGAAAGCAGGCGAATTTTCTACTGAAAAAGCTAGCGCCTGCACCCAAGGCAAAAACAGTATAGCTAACCCTATGGCTTTGACAACGCCATTCTTAATGATACTAAACCTATTTGCCATCCTTCGATACGCCTAATTGCTAATGTTACTTTATCAAGTTGCAAACCAGATAGAGCGTTCATCATTGTTGTCCCCTGTATCCCAGTAGCACTTTCAATAAATTTTTGATAGCCAGCAGTATTATTTTCATTGGGCGGCGCATAACGGCTAATGGCATCAAGAATGTTGAGTGATTGATAGGTTCTGGTTCTCAGCAGTGCCTTTAAGGCAGACATACCATCAGACTCAGACTTAAATACGGCAAATCCACCAGCCTCGCCAATTGAACCACGCCCTTTTGAAAACGCATAATTACGCATATTACCGGGATTGTTATTTCTCCATGCTCTTGAGCCACCAGCGCGAACTTGCTCAACACCATTATCAAAGACAATGATAGTATCTCGACCTTCGGCATAAGCTTTTAAAGCTACACCTCTGCTCAATTTGCCAGCAGGCGCTGGATTCATTTATTTTCTGGACCCCGCTCTTAGAGTGAGGAAGAGGGCGCGCCTCGCGTTGCACGGGGTGACTACCTAGGTTGTTATGAGGTGGTCTAAAACAAAAGAGCTGGCAGCATAATGAACAACAGGATACACCTTAGTAAAGCTGTTAAACAGTCTAAAAAACAGACCCATCTAACCACTACAGTGCGCCGTCAACATTTATTTTGAAGTCATATCTTATCTGATTTGAGGTTTGACTAACCTCAGTTTCCCAATAAACCGAATAAAACCCGTCTTTTTCAAACTCGCCAGATTTTTCAAACCGATTTCTCTGCTCGTGAAAATATTGTATCTTTTCCGCACTTTTCATATCTAAATTGCCTGTGATAGACGCTATCCAATCAAGAACTTTATAAAACTCAGCAGTGCTTACACTCTTAACCTCAACCGTAAACCCTACATGAACGCACGCATAATAAGATAGAGAAACAGGAATACCGTTTTTACCGCTTGGCAACAGAAGCTTTAAGTCAGCACTGCTGGTATTATTTGCAACAGATATGACAGTAGCGGGCGCAATATTAAATTCTTCACGAAGAGTATCAATGCTTAATGCGCATTCATTTTCATCTGTCTCAAATGCAGCAACTTGTCCGCTAAGGTTGAAGGCAAAAAGGGCCACCAAAAGGTGCCTGAATGATTTCGTGGTTCTTATACTCATATACGTTTGTTCCTTAAAATTGGATATGGAAGTGATCACCTTCATATATAACGCTATATCCGAGGCTGTTAGCAACAGAGATGAATGTTTTCTGGTCCTGAGCCGACAACCCTCTCGTTCTTACATCAACAGCGCCCTGATGAAGGTGGCGAGAAATATAGATGCCTGATCGCATCTGAGTCCAAATGACACTCGCCATATCGCTGATAGTTTGCTGTTTGCTTTTTCTAGCTGCTTTTCCTTGCTGATATGCATGCTCAATCTGTTTTGCAGCCCGCTGGTTTTTGTAAATCCGCAAGGTCTTGCCCGCGCTGAGATTGCTGTACATTGCAGCGGCCTGCGATTGTGGCGTTCTGGAACCTGATGTTATAACAATCTTTACACCAGTTTGTTGGAAATATGTACTTGCAAGAATGGTTACCTGTGCTTGGATCGCTGAAGGTAGATTAACACCAGGTTTAATGGAATAAGATTGCCCTGTGTCAGAAGGCGTTGATTGATAGCTGGCTGGTATCAGCTGGGCTTGCTGAGCGGCCAACCTCTGCGCTCTATTGGTCATTTGCATATATTTCACATCGCATCTGCAGTTTGCAGTTTCTCTGAAGGATGCGTTTGGATCAGCAGGCAGAAACAGTTTTTCACTCCCAACAAAAAAGTAACCGTCTATCTGCACTATAGCCAATTGCGGTGAATATTGATCACCACAATTGGCTATAAGTCTTTGTGTCGGTTCGACTTATCAATAAATAATGCACTCATTATTCATTGGTCTCGCTATATCTGACCACCTGCAGAGCTGTGCGAGGCCCGGGTTTTAGTGCCGCCTTCCGATTTCCATACTTTGTGGGTCATACCCGCGAATTTCGCAGCGGTGTGTTTTAGTTTGAGCGCATTAAAGCGCCTCTTACGCTGTTCGGTGATATAACCTTTTTCCTCAAGGCTAAGGCTATCCCAACCTTTGGCGCCGCCACACAAGGCGCAGTTTTCAAAAATATTTTTCATGGGTATTTCTCTGATAGAAAAAGCCAGCAAGCTGAACTGCAAGCGGGCTTGAATGTATTTTTATGGGTAAGTTTTAGGAAGGTCAAAATGAAAACCACCCGTGACCAAAGGGGTGCAGGCGCATGTCATCAATTTTGATAAAGGTAACGTAGCATATAAGACACTAAGGGTGCAAGAACATTTTGGAAAAGTTATATTGTTAAATTTTGAGACTTAATCGAAAACGGGTTTAGGGGAAAAAGCAGCAGCCATATATAGCCAATTGCGGTGAATATTGATCACCTCATTTGGCTATAAGTATTTATGTCGGTTCGACTTATCAATAAATAATGACCTCATTATTTATTGGTCTCGCTATAAGTGCTAGCATCGTTTGTTTTGGTAATGTTTTTGCTAACCTAAAATCGAAACTCATCCTTGTGTTTGACCTGAACACCGTGTCGCACGTGCTGCGCGCTGCACGGAGTGATGATAAAAGATCGTCATGCTGAATTTGATTGGCTAAACCCAGCTTCAAGGGCAGCATCCATTAGGCCGTTTTCCTTGAGCATATCTGAAAGGGGCTATGGACCCTGTTTGCGCAGCTGGCTTTAGCCTCTTAAACTCATTCTGCTGGACTTACACTGGCCCAAACCACTCATGGATGCTGAA
>JABABO010000295.1 GCA_014238195.1 Kordiimonadaceae bacterium
TAGATTTTTTTCTTCTGCCAGCACACGGATGCGGTCCACAATCATTTGACTTTGAACAGGGGACCCCCCAGGCGAGTTAATCTGAATCGCAACCGCAGAAACACCAGATACGCTAAAAGCCCGTTCGATATTGCCCACCAACGAAGCAAAATTTAAATTTTCCTTAAAACGCCCACCAGAAGCAATGACACCATGCAGCCGTAAAACCGCCACGCGCGGTGCTGGGGTACCAAGTATCTTCGTCCGTAAATTAAATAATAAGTCGCTTATCTTGCCCACAATAATCGTTCCTAACTGCATAAACGGCCTATCGTCACATCCGTTTAAATATGTTTTGTTTTTTGATTAACTGTTTTCTATCAACTTGGAAAGACCTTTAAGACCTAGATAGTCAAATAATAAGGATAGTCCCGTAACTTGCGAACAGATTTCGATTGGCTTGTAGATCGCATTCACTGCGCTGGTGGTGTGACCGCATCCCAATTGATTTCCAGTAAAGGTTCTCCCAGCCCCTACTTGTCAGTTGATCTTGATGCCAATGGAAATCCTATTATCCACTCGTAGGATTCGCTCGGGACCTTGGTATCTATAGCCAATTGCGGTGAATATTGATCACCTCATTTGGCTATAAGTATTTGTTTCGGTTCGACTTATCATTAAATAATGATCTCATTATTTAATGGTCTCGCTTTTGTATCGGTTCGACTTATCATTAAATAATGATCTCATTATTTATTGGTCTCGCTATACATTGCCGGATCCAAACTTTCAGGAGGCCGGAGGTGTTTTTCGTTCTGCAATAGATTCACTATGTCGTTTCATCTTTGTGGAGAAGCTTTCAGTTATTCCTGAAGAAGAACGCATTCAGGTATTCTCCGAGTTTGAGCAAGACCTGTCAGATACAATAACAGTCTTTGGTGAGGCAGGATTTTCGCGCAGCGTTATCTCGGCCGTTACCAGCACCTCTGCGGTTCTTGTTTCCTGTTTGCTGGCTCTGGCAGAAGATAAGGAACGTTGTACCCACGAAATTGCTCGATGCTTACATCGCTGGCCTTGAAGTACAGACCTAGTTAGGTGAGATCATGAACCTGTACTGCCCCATCTCAGACAGAAATTCCTCAACTCGTAAGATCTTGCGCTTCATAATATGTCTCATACTTGTTTGCATGAAAGCAGTCTAATCAACTGGTAGAAAAATGGGAATCCATTAGTGGAAATATCTAATATCTTTTGCAGAGGCTTCTATAGAAAGAAAATGATATTTTATAAAAATAAAGCTTGATTGCATGGGCGTTTATGATAAAAAGCGCCTCGCAGTATGCTGCACTTTGTAATGCAGTTGAGCGGTTGCTCATTGTTTGACCCCATATACAGCAGGGCAACAGCAGGCCGAATAAAAAATGAAATGCCGGTATAGCTCAGTTGGTAGAGCAGTTGATTTGTAATCATCAGGCCCCGAGTTCGAATCTTGGTGCCGGCACCATTTTTTCCTTTAAAATCAATAAGTTATGAAGTGTGTTTCAGTGCATAATTTTTGCTCAATTTTTTCACGGAAGCTATACGGAAGCAGTTCAATATCAAGCCCCCTGATCTAAGATTTCCTGAACTTCATCAATATGCCTGTGTTGACTAAGGTAAACAAAGGCGGCTCTTGAAAGCATTTCGGTATCGCCAATCATTCGTCTTAATGAAGATTTTGCAGCTCTAGCCGTGGGCCTGTGAGTAGAAGCCAAATTATTAACGTGCTTTTTCACGTCAATACGAATATTATTGCGCTTTCTACATATCCTAGTCTCATGTAAATGAAAAATTTCTTTTGAGTTAATCACTTTTTGAGCTTGCTCTTCACTAGCACCGGCAATTGGTTCTGGAAAACCATCAGCGTCAAACCAAAGCAAACGGTCGTCATCAGGGTCACAAGGGTCGAGAATTGCAGGTTCTTCATTTTGATAATTGTCAGCAGGCAAACTCGCTCGACTGCCTTCATTGAATATTGGGAACTTATATCCCTTGCCACCCTGTGTTTCTTCAAAATTTCTTTTGCTGTTACAAAATGTACATGCACAGCGGTAATTTTCCCAATCAAAAGCTAACCACCAATAGCCATCATGTTGCGCACATTCCTCAACCTTGCCCTTAGGACGAAAATGGTCAACAGGCATGTCGGATCGAATTTCTTCTGCTTCACAGTACCAACATTTATGTTTGAGCCTATCAGGCAATTTTTCGTAAAATGACCGCCAGACAGCAGAAGCTTGTGCACTTCTTAAATAGGCTTTCTTCTCTTTTATAGAACCCATAAAATTTAAAACCGTAAGTGCATCAGTTGCAGATTGTCTCCATTCTGCATCTAGACTTTCCTCAATATGTTCCTTGCATATCCAGCGCATCAGTCAACAACGTTCTCTTGAGAGTGATACTTGTTGATCAAATAATCCATATAATCAGAATCATCCGTGGAAATATTGAACCCAAGGTGCTCAAGGTGATTATTAAGCCGCTTGAATTCCAGCATCTCGCTATCTGTCAAAGCGGTAGGTTTGCTAGCAAGCCTGTTTCGAGTCTCAATATCATCTGTAGTCGTCTGATCTATTGTCGTTTTCAAGCCAAACATGTCACTGCGAAGCAGGAAGTTAATCCCCATGCCCCGTGGGCTCTCCGCAGGCTGAAATACTGTCACTTCATCTTCTGACCTCTTCATGACCTGAATTTGTTCTTTTTCAAGTTCAGCTATCGCAAGTGGGTGGTGTGATACCATCAGGAGATGGCTTGCCTCTCGATGAGGTACAAATCGCTCAAGGAATTGGAGGTATTTTACTGTCCATGCTGGATTGAGGTGCGTATCTGGCTCATCCAACAGGAAGAGCGTGTCTTTTCCACCAGTAAACTTTAACAGCCCTAATACCGTCAGAAGTTGCTGTTCACCTTCACTCAATTCACGGAAAGATAAGGGTTGATCACTAGATGATACTTTTACCCTCACACTAACCTCAGAAATAATCTCAGATAGTAATGTGCTTTCCAACATTTTGAAAAACACATCAGGCGTTAACCCTCCTGCAAAATCACGTAGAACGTCAACGCTAGGTAGGAACAGGTGAAAAAACTCATTTTTAATATCGCTTCCAGTTAATCCAACACTTTCTGGACGTGTGACTTTAACAGGAGCTAAGCAATGAGGGTATAAAAGTTCTAAAAAATCTCTGACGACACCCTCTGCTCCCCAAAAGAGCTCTTTCTTGTTTTTTGCTTGAGCCCAATTTGGTTTTCGCATCACAAAATGAACAGAATCGAGGCTTTCTATTCCTAAGTGAGTTTTAAGAAATTCTTTCTCTTGATCAGCCTGTTTCGATAGGAAAAACGCTAATAGTACAAATTGGCTATGAAAAGGTTTTGCGTAAAATAGGGGCCGAATATCGCTTTGTAAATCAACTTCACTTTTCAATAATTTACGATAAAAATTAGTACGATGTTTTTTAAAGTATTTTTCAAGTCTATCGCTTGGACCTGAATAATATGCAAATACATGATTAGGTAAAAAGTCGCTAAGACCCTCTTTATCCCTTTTAACTTTTGACAGGGGAATTTTCTGATACGCACCATCAATTGAGTTTGAAAAAGTAATTTGGTATTGCTGTGACAAGGTTTTACTTAAAGGATCAGCAATCACAGTGACCCATCTGGTATTGATATCTCCACCCAATTTATATTTCATCTCATAGGCAAAATCAGGGGCTTCGCCCAAATCCAAATTGCGAAAAATACATACTAATGCCTCAAGCACATTAGATTTTCCTGAGCCATTACCGCCAATTACTACTGTCATCAGATGGTTTTCATCAAAGTTTATTCTGATGTTTTCAAGGTTTTTAAATCGTGATTTGATATGTAGATAATCGACTTTCATATAATCACCCTACCAATCTAAAATAATCTTGATCATCTTCTCGCCACTTCTCAACATACATATCATTTATAGCTTGCCTGACATCCAGAAAGAATTGTTCTATTTGATCTGTATCAGCACTATCGGGATAACCCGCAGCAGATAATAGTTGTTGCGCCGACAATGGCTTTTCAGACTGCTTCAATGCATCTATTACGGGAATAATCATTTTTTTACTCTTACCGCTAGATTTTTTTCTAGCAACTTTTTTCTTAGTTTTTAGGAGCTTTTCTAGTTGGGTGCGCTCAATTTTAATACGCTTTAATAGTTCACTGGCAGGTTCATCATTCTGATCTTGGGGGACAAGTTCCCCTCGAAAAGCTTTAGTGAGAATGGACTTATTTAACGCTTCCAGTTTTAAGTTATTGTTTTTAATGGATGCTTCTACCGAACCAATTATTGCTAATTCAGCTTTAGCATTAGCAATAATTTTGGCTTGTTCTTTAATGTCAGGTAAATATATTATTGCATCCAAAATATGAGCTTTCCTCAATCCTGGAATCAAACCTTTAGCATTTAAAAGTATATTTCCAATTTCACTCTTTAGTGCAAAAAATGCATACTCATTTAGAATATATCTTTCATCAGGAATATAAGCGTAAATATCACGACCTATGGCAGCCTTAACTCCAGGAAAGAGAGTGCCAACACCTGAGCCCTTCACAGTAATAAATATACTCTCTTTCGGAGCAAACCTTTTTGGTGCAGTTGTCCACTTATTTAAATAGACTTTTTTGCCATCCCATTGCTCAGGCCCTGTTACATAAGGAGAACCAATGCCATTTTTATTAACATCTATTGTTGATGGAGATTGCCCGCATATTAGATCGCCTACATCACCCAAGGCTCTAGTCGATATGCCTTTTTCTCATGAAATGTTTTGTAAGAATGGATTGACGGTATTGATCTAGAAGGGCGGGCATTGCATCTAAAGCTTTCTTCGCCTTATTACTATGCCCAAACAAGACATCAATTCTTGCTATAATTCGCTTTTGTTCTCTTATTGGAGGTAGAAGAAAAGGGACAGTTTTCATGTTTTTCTGTGTAAGTTTTAATCTTGTTGACCCCCCTACATAAGGCATCCAATTAATATTATTTAGCTGATGCTTAATGAATGGATTTGGCACATCAGCTAATCCTTTTAATACATGGGCATGATTATTAACCCAGAATTTTCCTTTTGCAATATATGCAACACCCCTACCTAATTCTGCAAAATGCCCCCCGTCTTCAGCTAGAAGTACGTACTCACCATCAAACGCGTATTTGTTAATTGAATCTACCTGCCCATTAGCACCATAATAAGGGTATATACCTTTTTGTTCTAAACGTTCATGCACATTCAGAGGTATCCTCATATTATCATGTAATGATATTGCTTCTGTAAGAACAGTTTTGACCCATCCAGATGGAAGTTTATTCATCACTAGCTCCCATGGGGCTTATGAGGGCAGCTTGAAGTTCTTCAACCTCACTTAGAGCCGTTTGAAGTTTTTCCATGATTTGAGAAGCTATCACATTTGGCTCGGGCAAATCTTTGATATCAGTAGTACGCTCCTCACGCAACCAACTAATATCCAGATTATACTCGCGTTTTTTGATTTCAGATCGGTTGAACTTACGGAATCGCCCGCCCTCCACTTCATACAGTCTTTTTGACCTATCAGACCTTGAAGTACCAAATTTTTCAATGAATTCAGCGAAAACATCTACCGTCAGTGGGTTCCCCTTATTAAATGTAGGCATGTTCGTACGTAAGTCATATATCCATACATCTTTGGTGTTATTCTGATCTGATTTACCACGAGTAAAAAACAAGACATTCGCCTTAACCCCCGTTGCATAAAAAATACCTGTTGGAAGTCGTAGGATCGTGTGTAGATCACATAAGTCCATAAGCTCTTGACGAATTTTTTTACCGACACCTTCCTCAAATAATACATTATCAGGGAGTACTACAGCGGCACGACCACCCGTTTTTAGGCCATTATAAATGTGCTGCAAAAAGTCTAACTGCTTATTCGAGCTTGGATACTTGATGCTAGATTTTTGTTTGCGTACACTGCCAGACTTGGAACCAAAAGGAGGGTTTGCAACGATGACATCTACTTTTTCTTGCAGTTCATTTGCATCGTCTGTCAGCCCGTCCCCCAATATAATATTTGTATCCATTTCATGAAGAAAGGCATTCATCAAACAAAGACGGTAGGTGTTCTTTTCGATCTCACAGCCTTCATAGTGAGGTGGTTTGGCTTGATAATACTTTGCTGTACTATGATCACGAATATATTTGTCTGCCGAAATCAAGAAGCCACCTGTACCTGTTGATGGGTCTTGAATAACTTCCCCAAGCTGAGGCTGTATTACTTTAATAATAGTGTCGACCAGTGCTCTCGGCGTAAAGTACTGCCCTGCGCCAGCACGGGAGTCTTGTGAATTCTTAGCAAGTAAGCCTTCGTAAATATCTCCAAAAGCATCATGTTTTAGTGAGTGCCAGTCTAGCTTATTAATCTTATCAATAACGGCCTTTAAATTTTCATCATGATTAAAAACAGTCGTTGGGAATCTATATATTTCTTTAACTCTATCGTCAGTAGCTTCTTCACCTAAATGAGTAAGCATAATTTTATAATTACTTAAAATTCTCCTTTCGGGCAGAGTAATTAGATCGTCCCATCGACGGCCTTCTGGCAGATCAACCTCAGTTCCTGTTTCTTTTGCAATTTTTAGAAAGAGTAAGTATGTCAGCTCCGACATGTACTCATTATAGCCAATGCCATCACCGCGCAGGATATTACACATACCCCATATTTTTTGAACTGTGCTCGAAATGCTCATATAAGTCTTTTCAATTTTTGAATTAATCCCTTGATGATAAGTTATATGCTGTCATATTACACATGTCCATATTCATGCAAATTAAGTTAAGTCTTACCCACGCATAAATGGCAATAACATCTCTACATGTATCAAAAATTTCGAAAACCACTGTGACAATAGGGACAATAGGTCTAGATTGATTAGCTATTGTCCCTATTGTCACACGGTTTAAGCGGCGGGGTTGACGATATATCTGGCTTGAGGTTTTCCTGATCCTTCGCCGTCTCTAACGGGGGCGGCCCTTAGCCAGTCAAAACCAACGAGATCATTAACGGCGGCTTTAATGTCAGGTGCTTTCAAACTCCTCATCGGGCCTTTTTTGTTTAGCTCGCGCACTGTGAACTCGGTTAAGCCTTCTGATTGGATATATTCAGCCAATGTGACTGTGTTTTGATCTGCCTTGGAGTTAGCGGCCAAGCCGTGCGCAATCTCTGCCATTGGCGCTAGATAGCCATCAATCAGGCTTATAGCGGCTTGCATATGCTTCATGCTCACCTCTAACAGCTCATCATCACCGCCAAGCTCTGCCCATTCAAGGTAATGAAGGATCAGGGCTACACGTAGGGCAATGCCTTGCAGCTTACCCCACCAACCCGCTAAACGGCCTTTAGGCTCACCCACTAACAAACCTTGCCACCAGCGCTCAAACAGATCAGAGGCTTTATTTGTCATAGTTATAGTTACTGGCTTTTTGTCGCCGTCCCATTCGTCAAAATCTAAGCCAGCTAAGCTGCTCATGACCCTTGAGATATATGCATTATCTGCACTATGCCTTGGGCGTTGTCGCGGCACTGGCTTTGGGCAGAAATACAAAAACCTAGCACTCAGACCGTCATCATCCCCTTTAAGGAGGCAGCTTTCTAATCGGTCCGGCTGAATACCACCGAGTATTGAGCTTGCAAGATAGGGAATGATAATAGGCTCGCCACCATTTTTAATCCGGTCAACGGTATAGGACCGCGCCCCGAAAGCCTCTAACCAAAAAGCTCTATCACCACCTTTGGCCCCTGAGTAACGATCAAAGCTCGCAAACCATCCTGCAAGCTCATCACGGTAGGTTAAAATACCTTTGGGCTGAGCCTTAAGTGCAAGGGGGATAGCCTCTACCGTTGCATCACGAATGATCAGCCGTTTTGCTTGGGGCATCTCAGGTTCTTGTGCTTTTTCAGGCATTGGTGGCGGCGCATAGCCTTTGGCGCATGTTTCCTTTACATCGGCTTCCCATTTCGTTTTTTGAAACTCTGCCTCAAGCTTCAAGGCCTCATAATCACGTAAAGCTTGAGACTGATCTTCTGCGTAGCCCTTTTCTAAGTCTCGCATGATAGACAACATCGGGTCCATTGCAGGGCTTTTACCTGATGACGGCGTACCGACAAGGGCAGACCAAAGGATCGGCGTTTCCTTCCAACCCTCCCAAGGTGATATTTGCCGTGAGGCTCCTATTAGAGATGCAGATGAAGTTAAAAGAGCCGCCGCCACATAATCGACGGGGGCAGATTTACTTTCAGCCGTTTCCTTAATCCATTTCCCTATATTAGAAGGGAATATATCGAGCGGGAATTTAGGCGGCTCAATGCCTTGATCTAAAAAGCTCATATCTGGTGAAGGCCAATTATCATTGGATGCTTCTATTAGAGGTGCGCCCTGATTTAATTCTATAGAAGTATTTTGACTTTCGCTTTCTATATAGAATTCTGTCTGATCTAAAATCGATTGGATATCATCGCGGTCCAAACCACCTTCAATCGCATCAGCCGCATCCCATCCTTTTGGGAAGTTTTCCCTAACGTTAACATTAACGTTAACATTACGTATACATAGGGCATTTTTCCCTACGTAACGTAACGTAGAGATTTTTGCCCCTACGTTACGTAACGTTACGTTAACGGCCTCAGCGTATTTTTCACCAGCCTCATCATTGTCAGGCCAGATAATCACCGTTCGATTTTGAAGTATTGACCAATCAGTTTTATGGGCGGCGTTTGAGCCACCCATAGACGTTGTTGCCGTAAAGCCAAGTTTTAAAAGTGCATCTGCACACTTTTCGCCTTCAACAATAATCACTGTGTCATCCGACTTATTATTCAAAGCTTCCAGATTGTATAAAATGCAATCATCAGGAAACGCCCACTTGCCTGTCATATAATCAAATGGCCTGATCTCTTTTTTGCCGCCCCCATCAAAGCGATAGATAGCGGAAAGGATTTCTCCTTCCCCACTTCTATAAAGATACACTTTCGATGCTTGGCCCATCTGCGGGTGAAATTGTGGAAGATCAATTGTCATTAGACGCTATCCCTGCAAGTTTTGAAATATAATCAGCCGCTTCGCCTTGGCCCATACCATATAGGTAAGCGGTTAGGCTAATCAGGTCGCCTCCTTTGTCCCCTGTTGCATAATCTGCCCAGTAACCATTCTTTAGATTGATTTTAAAGGACCCTAGAGTCCGATCTGACCTTGTGGGGTTAAGTGCTACCCAATAATCGCCATTTCGCCGTCCTTGAGGCAAAATAGATGGCACTAGCCGAGATATCATTGGTAAGATATCGTGATTGATACGCTGGAATTTGTTTCTAGTTATCATTGACTGCCTCCGATGTAGAGGAAACCAATTTACTATTTGCCCATTCGTTAAGCTCAAGACGGCGGTAACGAATAGAACGCCCCGATACTCTGATGAATTTAGGGCCGCCACCCTTTAGCCTCCAACCCTGTAAGGCTCGCTCTGTATAGCCGATATAATCAGCCGCGTCTTTTTCATTGATCATCCGCGCTAGATAATCTGGGCCCACGTTTGTCGATAGTTTATTGCTCATTTTATAACTCCAATGGCTTTACACATCGCGGTATTACGGTGTGCTATCAAATATGTAAGCATCATTGGCACGCCGAAAAATAAGACAAAAATCGGCGCGTTTTTATTCTTTTTTAATCCTTTAAATTCAATAGGTTAGAATCGAAGTTTTCTTTGATTAATTTCAGAAAAGTTCTATCCGAAAACCCCTTTCCATCACCATAACCATCGGAATAGTTCTTTTGCATATAAGAAATCACAACTCGATAGGCGTGTTTTCTAGATTTAGAGAAATCAATTAAATCAAGTTCGATGCATTCGATATATGATTTCCACATTATCTCACGCTTTGACGGACGACCTTTTTCCAAAACTTCCGGCATTTCAGGAATTATCGTACTTTTCTGGTTTTTTGAACTTCCCGAGGTTTCAGGGGTGGAGATAGTCGGGTTTCCCGAACTTCCCGAGGTTTTCGGGCTCAATTGCTCGGGAATTTCCGAATTCCCAAACTTTGCGAGCAATTCTTCCAATAGCTTTGGGTTACCAACCCGAATATCTACCATCTTCAAAGTATCATGATTAATCGTATTGGCATTCCAATCATAATATCCTCGAGAAGATAAGTCTAAAGAAACCAAACAAGCTAAGTCTTCAGGGCGTCGATCTTTAGCGTATCCAACAGGCACAACCTGACCTTCTACGATCCATCTTTTACAATCAGTATGAAATTGATCTTGTATGTCATTGAATGCTTTGTTTGCAGCCCAATATTCATCGTCCATTTGAGCATTTGCGGCACCTAAAATATCCGATAGAACACCCATAAACCCAGATCCATTACTTCCAGCTTCGAAAGCGTTTCTTTTTTCAGGATCTTGAAGCTTAGCCATTATGCCTTGTTTCTTACACGCGGCTTGCAAAGCTTTATACTCTGCTTGGCGTTCTTGGCTTTGTAATTGTAGAAATATGCTGCTTAACGGATGGGACTTTCCCCAAAAATTTTGCCATATACTCGCTGGCACTTGGGTAATATCTAACATAAATTACGTTCCTGTTTATTCACATGATTAATCTTATTTATACCTTGGTTGGAACGCCTAGAAACGTCACTATATCAGGTCATTTATTGCTATCAAGTCTATTTCCTATTGATGATGACATGCTTGCAGCTACATCGCGCATAGCACCATCTGCAAGATGAGCGTAGCGAGCTGTGGTTCTGGGTTCTGCATGACCAAGCAACTTACCGATGATTGGCAAGCTATGTCCCGCGCTTAACATCTGTGATGCAAAAGTATGACGCAAGTCATGAATACGAACATCTTCAAGTCCTGCCCGTTTGCGAATGCGCCGCCAAGGTTTTTGCAAGTCATTTAGGTGCTGCCCTTCTTTGGTACCTGCAAGAACATATGGGTTATTTTCTGTGCGTGGTAAGCCATTTAAAATCACTTGAACAGCTTCCCCAAAATAAACCCTCTTGGTGCCTGTTTTACTGTCAGGCAGGTTAAAGCAGCCGTCTTCAACATAATCCCATTTCAATGTTTGAATTTCGCTAAGTCTTGCCCCTGTTAATGCTAGCAGCCTATAAGCTGCAACCACATAAAGCGTTTCAATGGCTTCATCCCTGCACTGATCTAACACATCCCCTAACCTTGCGATCTCTTCATCGTTTAAATAGCGTTCTCGTTTATTCTCTTTATACTTTTTCACATGGCGGCATGGGTTTGATCCATCAGGTCGCAAACCCCACACTTCGCACTCTGTCATCATCTTAGACAATACAGCCATTACACGGTTCGCCTGTGTTGGTGTGTCCTTCATATAATGGTTAAATTTTGCAACATCGGCTCGCTTAACAGCTTCAGTTCGATAAGTGCCAAGATATGGCTTTATGTGTTTTTCGATGGCGATATTATATTGGCGTTGAGACGCGGCTTTAAGGTGAACATTCACATGCTCATTCATAAAACGATCACATACCCCGCTTATGCTTTCACTCGCGCTAGAATTTTTTTTATCCTCACTAGGATTACCACCAAAGGCAACGTCACTTAGAAACTCACCAGCTAGTTTTCTAGCATTATCAGGGGTCAACACACCATGCGCCCCTAACGTGCGGCGGCGTGTACGCCCCTCTGCCCTATACTGGATTAAATATGACTTCTTACCCGATGCAAAAACTCTAAGACCAAAGCCTTTCATTTCAGCATCCCAAATGAAGTAATCTTTGTCTTTGATTTCGGCGGCATCAACATTGCGTTTAGATATTTTCATAATCAATACCTCTCCATATCACAGAAGGGGCATTTTTTTCTGAACGGAAAAGACCAAACCCCTTTTGCCAGTTGGGACCGAAACATAACAAAAGCAGATTTAAAACCTTTGAGAGGGTTCAAGGTTTTGTTTTCTTTACTCGATAAATATAGCTCACTAATAATTGACTTTCCGCAGCCTTCACAAATCATAAAGAATATATAAGCCGTCGCAATCATAACTAATATCCAGCCATCTTTATTCGCCACTTCAACATCATCAGGAAAAGCGAACATAAAAACACCTATGCCTACCAATTGCAGAAGAAAACACACTAAGTATTTTTGACGTATTCTAGATTTACTTTTCACTTTATCACCCTTCGTGTTTATCATTTTCCAATCCCACCCACCGGGCTGATGACATGTAATCATCAGGTCTTTACGGAAGCTATACGGAAGCAAATGGGGTAGAAATGCATGATATTCAATCGTATATGAACGTAAAATGAATTGCAATAAGTTATTGATATATATGTGATAAAAGTACTTTATCGTAGATGATCGAAAAGTTAAGAATAAAATTTGTAATCATCAGGCCCCGAGTTCGAATCTTGGTGCCGGGACCATTTTTACCTCTTATTTTTAATGATTTACTGGAATATAAATTTCCGATGAAAACCCATTTTTCTCTGTGGATAGCCATGTCTATTACTTTTTATAAACTGAGCAAATTTAGTTGTTCCGAGTATGATTTTTGGGTCAAAACCCGCGATTTCATTGTCTGCGAATACGTAATTTATTAACCAATGGCTGTTATGGTGTCTTCGTTCCTGATACTTATTAGATGACGCTTAAAGGACTAAAATATGTCGGACGAAAGCTTTGAAGATAGCCTTGCAGCCAATATTGAAATGGGCTTTGTTAGTATGAAAGGGCCTGAGACATTTTCGATTACTGAGATGGGTACTGCATACGCAAAAAGCATGGGGTTGATACGCAGCCTGGATGATGAAAGTATTGTCATGGGGGCTTTTGCAGCGGGTTATCGTGCCGCTGAAAAATCAAAATAGGCCGCCTACTATAGCCAATTGCGGTGAATATTGATCACCTCATTTGGCTATAAGTCTTTGTGTCGGTTCGACTTATCAATAAATAATGAAATCATTATTCATTGGTCTCGCTATAATATCCTGCCCCTAATTAGGCCGCAGGCTTAGCCATAGGGTTTTAGCTGAAGTGTTTTAAAACATCCTAACCGCCTCAGTTTCGCTTTTGTTTGCAGAAAATCCAAGAGAAGACAAAGGCTAGATTTCGCATGAATTTCATTCAACAATAAAGCACATGGTATTTCAATTGCTGGTGTCATTGCTATGCTTACGTATTGACATCTACGCAACATGGCAAAAGTTTAGGAATATTTATGCAAATCGTAATGAAAGTATTTCTGCTGGTGATCAACATTCACCGCAATTTGCTATATCTGCGACATAATCGGCAATGGGAAGCGAACACGTAAGGCCAGGACTTTCAATACCAAATAAGTTGATGAGGCCCTTAATGCCATGTTTGTGCGGTCCGTCGATACGAAAATCGGTTACACCATGTTCAGGCCCAACAATTTTAGGACGCACACCTGCATAATCAGCGTATAATTGATCAGGCTCAATGCTGGGCAGGTAAGTTTGAATTTGACGCACAAAGCTGTTTTTGCGGTTTTCATCAACCGCATAGCTGGGGGCATCAACCCATTCCACATCAGGACCGAATTTTACTTTACCACTCATGTCGATGGTGGCATGGCAGCCAAGACTTGCGGGGGTGGGTAGGGGGTAGATCAACCGCGATATCGGCGCTTTGCCGCGCAGCGAAAAATAATTGCCTTTGGCATAGAATTTTTGTGGAATATGGGCTGCATTTAAGCCTTTGATCGTGTGTGCTAGGTCGCACGCCCCAAGACCTGCGGCATTAATCACATACTGTGCGGTTATAACTGCAGGGTTTGCACCGCCCACACGGACTTTTATGCCACTGTTGTCCGGTATGATACCCGATACTGGGGCATTCACGGCTAAAACGCCGCCAGCGGTCTGCATATCCCCTAAGTAAGAAAGCATCAGTTGATGGCTATCAATCACGCCTGTTGTTGGTACATGGATAGCTGCTTTAGCATTGATTGCGGGTTCCAGCGCCATTGCCTCTGTGCCGCTTAGCCAACGCAGATCAATAACGCCGTTTGCCTCTGCTGTTTTCCTTAAAGCTTTTAAGGTGGGGATATCTTCTATCCGTGTAGCAACAACCAGTTTACCCATGCGTTTGTAGGGCACACTGTGGCTTATAGCATAATCAACCAACATCTGGTTACCACGCACACAAAACTGCGCTTTCAAACTGTCCTAAGGGTAATAAAGGCCCGCGTGGATAACCTCGCTATTGCGACTAGAAATACCTTCGCCGAAGTTTGAAGCACCCTCCAGCACCAAAACATCACGGCCAGCGAGCGCCAGCCTGCGCCCAATCGCTAAGCCGATTATTCCCGCCCCTATGACAATGGTGTTGATGGTATCCATAAATACTATATACCATAAATGATAATTTTTGCAGATAAGACCCAAGCACGGATACTGGGTTCACAGTCGGTTTCTACTGTTTTTTATTTATCCACATGAATATGCATTCCTAGAATTTAATTTTCACGTTGCCAGAGTGGCTGATGAATGACTGCTGAAATTTAAAAGACAAAACTGTCTTCATAAGTATCATCCCCAATGAGAGAAATTAGAAAATACCGTGCATAGTCATGCAAGTAAAGAGAGTTTCCGTTTCCAAGATCAATCCACAGGCCGCCTTTATTACCACCAACTGCGATGGAATTATCAACTAAGTCTTCAATACTAGAATATCCTGCATTTGTATTTGATAAGTCAATGACATCCCCTTCGAAAATATCAAAATCCATGATTTTATCATCACCAGAAACTGGTGAGAAAACAAAAGTATCTGCACCGTTACTGCCAAAAATAGTATCATTGCCCCTGCCGCCGTTAATCGTATCATCTCCACTACCGGCCATGAGTGAATCTTGGCCATCATCGCCTTTTATATTATCATCACCATCACCAGCATCTAGCGTGTCAGCCCCGCTTCCACCACGCAGTACGTCATCGCCCTTACCGCTTATTACGTTATCATTCCCTAAACCGCCAGCGAGTGTATCGTCACCGTCATGACTGATCAGTGTATCGTGACCAATTCCGCCATGAAGTTCAAAGTTGCCGTTTCCAGAAGCCGTAAGGGAATCATGTCCGTCATCACCAGTTAAGTAATCGTTACCACCGTTACGGCTTATCAGTGTATCGTCGCCGCTTCCGCCGTAAAGTGCATCATAGTTGCCGCTGCTAGCATTAATGAGATCATTACCGTCACCACCATACAAATTGTTATAGTGAGTGCCATCACCGCCGAAGATAGTATCATGACCAGCGCCGCCGTCTATCCAGTCGTGACCATCACCGCCGTCAATATAGTCATGACCCGCATCGCCCGTAATCGTGTCAGCGCCGCCCCCACCGTCGATCGTATCATCGCCGTCACCGCCGTCGATCGTGTCAATGCTTGCACCGCCTGTGATTTTATCATTGTCATCGCCGCCAGATAACAAGTTCCTACCAGCGGTACCGCCATGAAGTGTATCATGACCCGTCCCGCCTTCAATCGTGTCATTACCAGTATTTCCGCCTGCTAGACTGTCGTCCCCAGCATTACCATAAAGTTTATCATGACCTTCACCGCCGTGCAGGGTGTCATTGTCGTTGCCGCCAGCCAGTTGATCATCACCGCCATTACCAAGGACATAATCATCACCAGCACCGCCACCGACCGTATCGTCATCATTCCCGCCTTCGATATAATCGTCCCCTGCATGACCAAGTAAGCGGTTATTACCAGCTTCGCCGAAAATCGTATCATTGCCAAAGAAGCCATCTAGTGTATCATTGCCCCCGCCGCCAAAGATCACATCATCCCCGTCACCGCCATCAACAGAATCAGCACCAGCAAAACCTTGTATATTGTCATCAAACTGGGTACCGATCAGGGTATCATTGCCATCAGTACCAATCTGCCGTGTGTGGAGCGAAAGACCACCAAAAATTACGTAACTCTCACCCGCATTATTTTTCCCATTTGGATCAGCATGCCTTGCCCCAACAATCAGATCGTCGTAGCCATCCCCGTTGACATCCCCAGCCCCTGATACCGATCGACCACTATTGTCATCCGTGTTAATACCATGAATGATGAAACCATTGCTGCCATCAATGCTGGACAGTTCTACGACTGCACCAAAGCCGCCACTCTTACCAAACAAAACATAGCTTTCACCCGCAGAACTTATCGTATTGGGGTCTGCTTGACCGGCGCCAATAATCAGATCATCAAAGCCATCCCCATTGACGTCACCCGCTGCTGACACGGACCGACCACTATAGTCTTTCGCATCAATGCCGTTAATAATGAAACCGTTATTGCCATCAAGGCTTGATAATTCTATCGCAGCATCAAAGCCGCCGCCTTTACCAAAGACCACATAGCTTTCACCTGCTTTACTCTTGCCATTTGGAGCTGCCCTGAGGGAGCCAATGATTATGTCGTCGTAGCCATCGCCGTTAATATCCCCAGCACCAGAGACGCTTTTTCCAATTTGATCTCCGCTTGATATACCCTTAAGGGTATATCCATTTGTGCCATCAAGGCTGGAGAGACTTATAGTAGTATTAAAGCCATCACCCTGACCAAACACCACATAGCTGGCACCAGATAACGCACCATTATGGTCTGCTCCAATTGCTCCAATGATCAGATCGCCGTAGCCATCGCCGTTTACATCCCCAGCACCAGCGACTGAACGACCGCTCCAATCCCCTCCTTTAATGCCGCTCAGTGTAAAACCATTGCTGCCATCAAGACTGGAAAGCTCAAAGACTGAATTAAAACTATCGCTCTTACCAAAAACTATGTAAGATTCGCCCGCGCTACCTTTTTTTCCATGCCCAGCATTGTGCGCTGCAATGATCAAATCATCATAACCATCGCCGTTGATATCCCCAGCCCCAGAGACTGATTTACCTGAATAATCATAAGAATCGATGCCATTTAATTTAAATCCGTTGCTGCCATCTAGGTTTGAGAGTTCAATCACGGCATTAAAATTACCACTCGCCCCAAACACCACATAGCTTTCACCAGCATCATAACCGTTAACACCAACAGCACCTATAATCAGATCACCATAGCCATCACCGTTGACATCGCCTGCATACGATACGGAATGTCCAATTTGATCCAATTTCCTAGACCCATTGAGGACAAACCCGTCATTGCCATCAAGGTTCGATAATTCTATCGCAGCATCAAAGCCGCCGCTTGCCCCGAACACGACATAGCTCTCACCTGAATTAGAGCCATTGGGGTCCCCATAGGGTGCCCCTATAATTACATCGCCGTAGCCATCCCCGTTAACATCCCCAGCATTGGAAACAGAAAAACTACTTTTGTCACCAGCATCGCTGCCATTAAGGATGAAGCCGTTCGTGCCATCAAGGTCTGCAAGCTTGACAATTGCCGTACTTGTCCCTGTAATGGTTGAAACTTCGATCTTATCAGTCACAGTTATCGTCAGGGCCTGCACCGCATTGGTGCTAACACCATCGCTGGCCGTGACTTCAATGTTATAAACATTATCGGAATCTGTGTCCGTAGGGGATTCGTAATCTGGTTTGCTTATAAAGCTTAACTCGCCCGTACTGGTATCAATCGAAAAATCACCCGCATCTGCGCCTGAAATATCGTAGGTAAGTCCAGCATCAGCGTCGCCATCACCCATTGCGGCTTGCACATTATGCACAACGCCCCTGCTGTTTTCTTCTATGAAATCATGATTATTGGAATGAAAGTGTATAGACATGGTATTCCCGTAATTTTTCATGTATTCATGAATGAAAATCGAAGTGCTATAAATCGAAGTTTTAAATTAGTCCGCCAGTTATTACAACCACGCAACATTTCTAAGTGTAACATCTCGATATTTCAATTAGAAAATTTTATTACTAAATATAGTAGCAGTCAATACTATTTAAGTGCATTATGCAATTTAAACATTTTTGGGTCTAATCGATTCAAAACCCTATAATTAAAAGACTTTGTAGAGCGCTAAGCCTTTGTCCATATTTGCGTGAGCATTAAATCAATCCACTATCATAAGTGCAGAGTTAGGTGGTTTAGTTCCATTGAACAAGACTTAAAAGAGTTATAATCATCTACTATTAATTTTAATTGCGAGAAAAAGTAAGAAGATAAAAGCATCGAGATTCACGCTTGCACAGCGATGACAGTGTGGGATAGAAATAATGATTAACCTCAACAGGAATAGCCATAAGTGAATGCTGGCTTAATGTCAGCCTTCATGAGCGAAGTGTGACTGTGTTTCTAAAAGGAAAAGGCTTGGCACGTGTAAAGACTATACTGATCGTCGGTGGTGGTGCAGCGGGCTGGCTGAGTGCGGGGATTTTGGCTGCCAAACTGGGTAAGGGGCCAAATAGCCCGAAGATTACATTAGTTGAATCGTCTGATATCCCAATCATAGGGGTGGGGGAAGGAACATGGCCTTCTATGCGGGCTACGCTCAAACGCATTGGCCTTTCTGAGACCGATTTTATGCGTTTCTGTAACGCTGGGTTCAAGCAAGGCAGTGAATTTGTCGGCTGGCTTGATGGCAGTGCAGAAGACCGATATTACCACCCTTTCAGCTTGCCACGCGGCATGCCTTCGATTGACCCAATTGCTCATTGGCAAGCATCTAACAGCCCCTTAGATTTTGCTCATTTTGTTGATGCGCAAGCCGATGTCTGTGATGCTGGCCTTGGACCAAAATCCATTGCGATGGCAGAATTTCAGGGTTTAATGAATTATGGTTATCATCTGGATGCTGGTCGGTTTGCTGATATTTTAAAGCAACACTGCCGTGACACACTTGGTGTGCAGCATATTGTTGATACA
>JABABO010000198.1 GCA_014238195.1 Kordiimonadaceae bacterium
ATCAAACCAATGTGCCTAAAGTTATTGGGCATCTTATCTACAAAGTACGGGGCACCTGTTCGGTGCTGTGCAGTTTCCTTAATATAAGTTTTTCCTAAATCAGACAGCGTATCGCTGTCCAAGGCCGATAGGCAACTGGGATACCCTTCAAGGCTGTCAACCGCCCGGCGACCCCGCAGGCGATGCGCCAATGTCAATATATTGGGCAGTTCCATCGTGCCATCAACTTGGCTATGACTTGCTAATATTTGTTCAAGCAATGTTGATCCCGCGCGTGGCAAACCAACGATAAAAATAGGGTCAGCCGCGGCAAACCCACTTTTTGACTTATGAATGAATAAATCCTGTGTGCAGCAATTTTTCTGCGCCAAAAATTCCGCTTCCATCTGCTGGCTTTTATACTGACTTTGTAGCCGCTTTATTTGATTGCCAGCGTCATAATGCATAAAAGATTTTTCATAGTCCTTTTGGTCTTCGAAGGCCTTGCCCAGTGCAAAATGAATTTGTGTGCGGGCGTTAGCTGATATCAAGCCAGTAGTTTGCTGTGCACCCATAACCGCTATGTCTTGATTATCAAATTTAAACGTTTTCAAATTCGCAAGCCCGTACCAAGCATCCCCTAATGTTGGTTCCTTGTGAATTGCTGCGCGGTAGGACTGGATCGCGTCCTTTTGTTGCCCTAATGTTTTTAAGGCATGACCACGCGATGTCAGGGTTACGGGGTCACTCGGTAATAATGTAAGAATGTCATCAAACAAAGCAAGGGCAGTTTGATAATCACCCGCTTGCATCGATTGTATGGCCAAATGAGACATAAAAACTGGGTTTTTAGGGTCGCTATCCAATAAATGTTGGGCCTGTTTAACGCTTTCGAGAAACTTCTGCCTTTTGCGAAAAATTTGGATCAGATCAAGCTGTACTTGCACATTTTTTGGGTCAAATTCAAGCGCACTGACCAGTAAAAATTCTGCTTCATCCAGCACCCCATAACAGCTGGCGATCTCAGCCAACAAACGCATGCCCTCAACATTTTTGGGGTTTGCTTGCATAAAAGCACGGCAATATTTCTCAGCGCGACCAATTTTATCCTCATGCAGATAATTTGTGACAGCCAACAGTTCTTTTGGCAGGCTTTGTAAACGCTGCAACTGTGCCTTAGCGTGTTTAGCGGCCTTTGCATTACGGGGTGTTAACAACTTAATTTTAGCCGTCCATGACGCCAGCAGTGCGGGGTTTGACCTGACCGCGTGTTCAAAAGCCTTTAGCGCATTATTCTTGTCGCCAAGGGCTAGGTATAAATGACCAAGCTCCTGAAAACCACGCCCAAAATCGGGGGCTAATTGCAGCAAGCGATTTAGGGTTTGCTCTGCCTGTTCTAAGCGGTTCTCATAACGGTTGGTAACAGCTAGAATATACAGCGCTTCAACATTGTCGGGGGTTGCTGTCAATATAGGTGTTAATGCAATGCGGCAGGTGCTTATGTCACCCTGTGTCAGCGCTTTTTGCGCACTTTTTAGACTTGCTTGTATCTGCTGTTGATCCATCAATGCAGCCTCATAAAAATAAAAGGCGCTACTTATAGCCAAATGCTGTGAATTTTAATCACGTCATTTGGCTATAGGTTTTTATTACGCCTTTTCAATCGTTACCGAAGCAAATCTAGAAATCAACACCAAAACGGAAACCAACGGTACGTGGCCTGCTAATCGCAACACGCTCATGGGCAAAAACGATGTTATTATTAAGCTCAGCGCGTTCATCTGTTAGGTTTTCACCGTAAATTTCAAAGCGGTACTGGTCGCTAGTCAGCCCCATAGAAAGACCGACCAAAGCATAACTGTCCTGCTTGCCGCGATTAATCAGCACAATATCACTATAGCTAGACGAGGAATAAGCAACAGAAGGCTGAATATGAGCGCGCCACTCCTTTTCCCATTCCCACTCATACCTTGCCCGCAAATTACCCTGAAAAGACGGGGCGTAAGATAAATCTTCACCAACCCCAGCAATGGCAACTGAGGCACCTACCAGCTCCTTAATTTCCGTATCTAACAATGAAAAAGAGCCCGAAACCGTAAGACCTGGTACAGCAGCAGGGGCCCAAGTCACATCGCCTTCAATCCCCTTGATTTCCGCGTCTGCAGCATTATCAGAAAAGAGTAAATTCGTAACCGTTGCATCAAAAATCGTTGTTTGTAGATCTTTTACATCAACAAGAAAAGCGGAGCCGTTAAAACGTAGGCTATTGTCCAACAAATCCAATTTCCAACCCAGTTCCAAGTTCGTCACTTCGTCGGTGCGCACAACCGCTGTCACTTTTCCGTCACCAGCCCCTGCAGGGCGGTTCGGAAGTCCAGGGCGAAACCCTTCGGAATATGTAAAATATAACAAAGTATCATCGTTGGGTTTCCAAGATACATTGCCTTTAAAGACCCAGCCTTTCGCTTCAGCGCCTTTTGGCACAGGAATACCGTTAATCACCTGTGTGCCATCAAATTGTGTATCTAAATTGGTCCCAAAGGCATTGACATCAACGCCGCCAAAATTAAAGAAAGAGGAATTGGCAGACCCTTTCATCCGCACATCCACATCATGCCAACGCGCCCCAGCCGTTAGGGACACAGTCTCGGTCAAATCATAGGTTACTTCACCGAACAGGCCCTTTTGTTCGTCTAAGCGGGTAATGTCATTAAAGAAAATCACCCCAAGTGGGCGTGGGTTCGGATCAGAAACGCTTGACCCTGGCAGAGGGCCATTTTGCGGCCAACCAAACACACCTGGCGTAAAGCTTTCTGCGTTAATAGAGCCAGGATAAGTAAAGTCATTACGTTCTATCAATTTTTGATCGCTATAGAAGCCACCGAACGTACCGCGAATACGGCTCTCTTCGGGTGTTACAAACCGCAATTCGTGTGACCAAACTTCTGTTTCGGTTTTACTTGCCACAAACAAGTCTGGTGCCTGACAGGTGCCAGACGGTGCTGCATCCCCAGGGTACGATACCGACGCATCACAGATATAGTAAGGTATATACTGCCCATTGAACATATAATCTGTGTAATCAACTGTTTGATCCGTATCACGGTTCAAATACGCGCCCGCATATACCATTTCTAGGGCACCAATACGACCTGTTATAGTCAGCGCCGTATTATCAAATGTATCTTCTGTTTCATCTGGCGAATAGCGCTGAATTGACAGCTCGTCTTCATCATCCAGTTCAGGATCAATGAAGAAAACACCCTCTGAATCAATGCGCTGGCGCATATGCATAAGGTTAACAGACCAGTTCTCATTGACATCATACACAGCACTTAGACGCATACCTGTGTAAGAAGCATCATTAAAATCTTCTTCAACCAATGAACTGTTACGGGCTTCTAGAAAAGTAACGTTTGAAAAATCAGCGTCCGCTTGAAAACCAGGAACAGTTAATACACCGTTTGGCCGTGGCACACTGCCCTGAAAACGGGCACTTTCCCGCGCTGTTACCACACCTGGAACATTATCAATATAGCCCCCTTGATTATCGATAAAAAAGACAGCACGGACAGCGAATTTATCGTCGATGATAGGGTAATTGATCATCGCTTCCAGTTTTTCGCTCATTTCGCCGTCCTGTGTCGAGGAAATGCCCCCATTCATACTCGCGGCAAAGGCCGTAGTATCAGGCTTATTGGTGATTAAGCGGATGGTACCAGCTTGCGAGCTGGCCCCAAAAAGCGTCCCTTGCGAACCAGGCAAAACTTCAATTCGGTTCAGGTCAGCCGCATAAACATCTAAATTACGCCCGACCTGTGTTACAGGTTGCTCGTCAAGATAAAGGGCTACATTTGGCGCAAGACCCGCCACGCCTGCGGTTGACAAATTTGGTGTTGTTGAGGCAATTCCGCGAATATATATTGTACCCTGACCCGGGCCAGCACCGCCTGATGAAATGCCTGGTAATTGTAATAAGTAATCAGTAAATACGTTAATGTTATTTTCTTCTAACGTCATTTCAGACATCGCCGTTACAGCAACAGCCACATCTTGTGTGCTTGCTTGTCTTTTGGTCGATGTCACAACAATTTCTTCTAAGCCACCATATGATGTATCAGCATCCTGAGCAGATGCTGCTGATAAAGACCCTGAAATTACAAGAGTAGCTGCGGAAGAGAGCAGCATAGAACGCCGCATAAGCGCTGTAGTATTGGAAACCATGTTTCTTTCCTATTATGATTATATCTATAATTATGGTTTAAATTGGTAAGCCGCAATATCGCTAGCGCCCAAAATTTCAGCTACCCTAGACCAGAATTAATTTGAATTCAAATTATTCTTTTTCTAAAGGACTAGCGTGCGTACGTGCAAGGTTTAGATAATGCATGTGCCGGTTATATTGGTTCAGCACTTCGTGGATAATTTGGCCCTGATTATATCCATAAACATTATATTCCTGACCTCCATCGACTAAAAAGACTTCCGCACGGTAATATTGTGCGTCACCCGTCTCAAGCTGGCCTGGTGTTGCGGCAATGGCAAAAACTGGGGCCATATGAACAACAGGCTTAATAGCAAACAAAAAGGATGGCTCCCCTTCATGGGTGACGACCAGTTCAGCGCCTTCGTCTTCGATATGAGCATAGGCCGAACAATCGTGATCCTGAATTTCTTTCATCACTTCTATAAGGGCAGGTCGTGCGGTCGACGTTATAAATTCATCAACCATACTGCGGGTGGGGTAAGCTAAAATAGCATCCAACCTTAACCGCCAAGGCATATTAACATCG
Organism: Kordiimonadaceae bacterium; assembly: GCA_014238195.1. Taxonomy (GTDB): domain Bacteria; phylum Pseudomonadota; class Alphaproteobacteria; order Sphingomonadales; family Kordiimonadaceae; genus JABABO01. The sequence goes on from JABABO010000198.1 coordinate 4,773, forward strand.
CCATAAGCAATATCTGGGGCAATCGTTGCGCCCTTGGCTTTTCTAAATTCCATCGATAAAGCGCGGACGAGCCCACCGCCTGCAAAAATAATCACCACAGCAAACGGCAATGCAGTTGCAACAGTGGCGGCTCGCAAGGCACCAAGGCCACCAACAACTAATAAAACAGCAGCGACAAAGCCTATTGAAACGGCCCAAAAAATACGCTGCCATACAGGGCCGTGAATATCACCGCCTGAACTAATAATATCCACAACCAACGCACCACTATCCGCTGATGTCACGAAAAATGTCACAACTAAAATCAACGCAATGAGCGAAGCAACATATGAAAAGGGTAATTGATCCAAAAAGGCAAACAGTGCGATTGGTAAATTATCACGAACCACTATCACCAAATCCGTATAACCATTAGCCACCAAATCAAGCGCAGTGTTCCCAAAGGCTGTCATCCAGAAAAACACCAGAACTGTGGGGACAAGTAACACACCAAAGACAAATTCACGCACGGTACGCCCACGCGAAACACGCGCAATGAACATCCCCACGAACGGTGACCAGCTAATCCACCAGCCCCAATAAAAAATAGTCCAACTATTGATCCAGCTATTATCGTCGGAATAGGCCCCAACCATCAGGCCGCGGTCCAGCATCACACCAGCATAATTACCAATATTTTCCGTAAAGCTTGCTAAAATATCAACGGTAGGGCCAGCAATGACAACAAAAAGCAATAACAAAGCCGCTAAGATCATATTCAATTCTGAAAGTCGTTTGATCCCTTTATCAAGACCCGCGGCTACAGAAAGGGTCGCCAAGCCAGTGATGAGGGCAATCAACAGGATTTTCATGAAATCGTTCACAGGCACATCAAACAAGTAGCCAAGGCCCGCATTGACCTGGCTGGCCCCAAATCCAAGCGACGTAGCAATTCCAAAAATCGTTCCAGTCACTGCAAATACATCAAC
>JABABO010000298.1 GCA_014238195.1 Kordiimonadaceae bacterium
CTGAAAAACAAGTCTATGGTGCTATAGGGCCTGCGAAGGTGCGGTCTCGGTACCGCGTGAAGCCGGCTATAGCGCTAGGAAAGGCGCCGTTTGAACTGTAAATATGGTATGTAATAAAATTTACGCTTGAATTATTATTACGTAAAATATATATAAACTTTAATATTATTACAAAGATACCCCTGTATCTTATGGCCCAATTGATGGAGAGACCTATGAGCACCGACAATGCACCAGCCAATTCTGCGAGTGAAGATCATGAAATGGCGATTCGCCGCGTTGCAAATGCTTTGCACCGCTTAAACGATGCTGTGATCAGCGCCGTACAGGTGGGCGTTTCTGTCGAGCTAATGCGCGCGAGCCGCTACCACAATGAAGAAGGCGCTTGGGGTGATATGCTTGTACCAATCATTCATAAGCAAGACTAATCATGTCGGCCCACCGCGAACGATCTGTGCCATGTGTTGCGACGTGTGATGTATCGGATGCGATGGGGTTGGCGGCTTTGGTTGTTCCCATAGCGTTTCGTGACTATGGTGGGCGTCTTGATTTTTCTGGTCCAGCTTACAAACTGCAAACCAACAATGACAACAGCAAGATCCGTACCGCCTTTGAATTAAACGGTGATGGCCGTGTTCTTGTCATTGACAATTGCGGTGCTATGAATTGTGCTATGGTTGGTGGTAATTTGGCTGCTCTGGCGGCTAGGAACGGCTGGGCTGGTATACTTGTTTATGGCTGTATTCGCGATAGTCATGAAGTATTGGCCGAGGATATTGGTATCAAAGCCCTTGGGACATGCCCTGTTAAAACTAAAAAATTGGGCGTGGGGGCATTTGATGTGTCTGTGACATTTGGCAGCGTAACAATATCCTCAGGTGATTGGGTAACCGCCGACGCTGATGGCGTGGTGGTGACAAAGGAAAACCCCAAAACATAGGGGGTAATTTCAGCGCTATGAATAGGAAAACCAAACCGATTTTATATAGTTTTCGCCGCTGCCCTTATGCGATGCGCGCACGGTTAATGCTGTATTTAGCGGGGATTTCTGTTGAACTGCGCGAAGTTGTACTTCGTGATAAACCCCCTAGTATGCTTCAAGTGTCCCCCAAGGGCACTGTGCCAATCTTACAGCTAATCAGCGGCAAAATTATCGATGAAAGCCTAGACTTAATGGAGTACGCCATTGACTATGGTGCTGATGTTTTGCCAGTTACGGATGCACAAAATGATCTAATCACAGAAAATGATCAGGTTTTTGTGCATCACCTGAACCGCTATAAATATAGTACATGGCACAATGAGGCTGATAAATTGTTGCACCGCGATAGCGCCTTACACTTTCTGGATTCCTTAGAGACTAAATTGACAGGCCAAAAATGGCTTTATGGCGATAAACCAAGCAAAGCCGATTATGCGATCCTGCCCTTTGTGCGTCAATTCCGTTTACCTGATACGGTGTGGTTTGATGGCTGTGAAATGCCGAACATTCACCGCTGGTTATTTAGTTTTATGGAAAGTACCCATTTTCTAGCCTGTATGAAAAAATATCCGCAGTGGACTGAAGGCACATCTGGGGTACCTTTTCCAAATGTTTCATGAGCTTTAGTTTTACTGTATAGCGAGACCAATGAATAATGAGTGCATTATTTATTGATAAGTCGAACCGACACAAATACTTATAGCCAAATAAGGGGATCAATATTCACCGCATTTGGCTATGCCTAAAAAAGCCCTTTGTATATTGCTATACAAAAGACTTTATCAGGAGGCTATTTCAGTGGTCTGTCCGATGTTGTAACATATTCCGCTGTCGTAACTGGGGCAGGGGACACAAAGTGTCATGCTGCGAATGTTTAAACCGAGTGCTTAAGTCGTTTATAACAGAGATTTCACATCAATCTTACCCTTGGGAACTCTGAGGCGACTGTACAGCAACCATATTCCTTCTTGTTGATTATGACCTTAGTCATAGCTGCGCTAAAAAAACAGCGCTGTGCGATAGACAGTGCAAAGCATGCGGTAAGGTGATTGTTCCATCTGTAACCACTGATTTAAAGTGAGTAGTGGATAGATTGAATCAATTTTATAGATTAATTACACTGCTTTAACAAGAATAAATTACTTTGAGGAAATGGAACTGTTCAGGGATACATGTCTTTTCTCTTTATTAAGGAATTAAAGGCATAATTCGACTGCGTTTCGATTGGGTTTGTGTGGGCATGGTGCCTTATTAATTCTAAACAGCAAAGCTGCGAAAGGGCACGAGACTGGGGTGTCAAAGTCTTATGACAATGAAAAGCGAACACTAAGTGGGATTGTAACCCCTGTGGTCTGGGCTTTAGGAAGTAGCTTTATTGCTATTCTTATGCTGGGTTATTTCACGACGCAGCAGATCAATATGTCGTCCATTAAAATGCAAAAAAAATCATTGATGACAGAAGTTGTTACCAAAGGAAATCGCTTAATGTCATTGGTTGAAACGAATGCTTGGTGGCAAGATGCGTTTAAAAATATTTATATAAAACAAGACTTTTTATGGGCCAAGCAAATGCTGACGGGGACCCTGGACGTTATCGGCAAAAAAAGCGCTTACATACTGCTTGATGCTGAAAATAAAATTATGGGGCAGAAAATCGATGCAAATATTTTAGATTTTTCCAACTCATTTCTTGCTAATTTAGCCCCGATAGCAAATGATATGGTCGCTCGCGGTGATGGGTCACCTGTTTCTAAGTGGGGCTTAATGCCTTGCAGACAATCATTTTGTGTGTTTGGGATTAGCTTGGTTATTGATCCAAGTTTAGTGATCCCCTGGCCAGACCCAGACGCTGAAAGACAAAGGCGACCTGCATTAATATTCATCCAGTATTTAGGCGCCGAAGCGTTGAGTGACATAGCCTATAATCAAAGCTTTAATACGTTGGAATTTTATGGGCTAGACCGTTACAGCCCAACATCAACGAGCCTTCCGCTTCATGATATTAACGGTGCTTTGCTGGGTTATTTAGTGTGGGAAACCGAACTTCCTGGGACAGCTGTCATCAAGTGGTCATCAGGGCCACTGATGCTTGTTTTTCTTTTTATGAGTTTGATGGCGTATATTTTCTATTTGAAGGCCAGCACTGTCACGCATAGTTTAAACGAAGCCCTTGATGCGCGCTCGCGTTTTCTAGCCAATGTCAGCCATGAAATTAGGACGCCGATTAATGGCTTTTTAGGGATGAATCGCCTGCTGGCTAATACTGAATTAAGCCGTGAGCAGAAAGACTATGTCGAAGCCGCTGAGCATAGCGCACTTACATTGTCTACACTATTGAAAGATATTCTAGCCTATTCCCATGCGGATTCGAAAGAAATGGTATTTGAAACAATCCCCATTGCTCTTCGAGAATTAATCAAGAAAGCTGGATTGCCTTGGAAAGGGCAATGTATAGAGAAAAACATTACCTTAACAAGTACGTGTGATAGCTGTGTTCCGGAATATGTAATCGGTGACCCAGCCCGATTAACTCAGGTCATATTTAATTTCATTTCTAACGCTATCAAGTTCACGAACTTAGGTAAAATCAAAATCCATTGTGCAGCGACTGCTATAACTGAAAAAACGGCAAAAATACGGATCAGTGTTGAAGATTCGGGCATTGGATTGGCCGACACCGCCAAGAAAAATATTTTTCACGCTTTTGTGCAAGCAGATAGTAGTACGCACCGAAAATTTGGCGGTACTGGTTTAGGGCTGGCGATCTGCAAAAAAATTGTTGACCGAATGGGCGGTGTTATTGGTGTTGATGATGCCGAGCATAGTGGAGCCATTTTTTGGTTTGAAGTTACAATGCCAATTACGACATTAGAAAATTCAGATTGTAAGAAGCAAGCAGAAGAGCATATTACCGAATCGCAAAATGTCATACTGAGCGACAACACTGCAGGGGATAAATCAACAAAGCCGAAAACATGCAATATTCTTGTGGCGGAGGATAATCCGATCAATCAAATATTATTATCAAAAATATTAACCAAACAGGGGCATAAATTTACTCTAACTGGAAATGGACAAGAAGCTGTTGATCAATATCATAGCGTATCAAATGGCGAAGAACCCTATGACATTATTCTAATGGACATCCGCATGCCTGTCATGAACGGGGAAGACGCAATGCTTGCGATACGCCAATCAAACACAGACATTCCTATTATAGCTGTGACTGCGGAACCCGATGCTAATGGCCGTAAGGACTTTCTTGACAAAGGCTTTTCAAATATCGTTGCAAAACCAATCGATACGGATGTGTTGCTGAGTGTCATCAAAGATGCTGTGCGACCTTTTTAAAGGGTTTACTCATGCTCCTAGTAGACAAATGGGTCTAAGACTGACTATCACTGTTTCCAAATCTTATCACTGTTTATTGGCTTACCGTTACTGTCCGTAATGCCAAGGATATCCCAAATGTTACTGATTTTATCTTGAACGCTTTTGTCCATTTGGATTTCCCGACCCCACTCACGATCAGTTTCGCGGCCTATTTTATTTGTGGCATCCATGCCCAGCTTACCACCAAGGCCGCTTTTAGGGCTGGCAAAATCCAAATAATCAATTGGTGTGTTTTCAACAGTGACAATATCACGTACAGGGTCCATCCGCGTGCTAACTGCCCACATGACATCCTTCCAGTCACGGGCATTGATATCATCATCAACTACAATAATAAATTTGGTGTAGACAAATTGGCGTAAAAATGACCATGCCCCCATCATCACCCGCCGCGCGTGGCCAGCATAGGCTTTCTTCATTGATATGACAGCGATACGGTAACTGCATCCCTCAGGCGGTAACCAAAAATCTGTGATTTCAGGGTACTGGAGTTGCAAGAGAGGAATGAAAACTTCATTAAGGGCTTCTCCAAGTATTGATGGTTCGTCTGGTGGACGGCCTGTGTAGGTGGACAAATAGATTGGGTCTTTGCGCATTGTAATGGCTGTAATGTTGAACACTGGGAACTGCTCAACACTGTTATAATAGCCCGTGTGATCGCCGTAAGGGCCTTCGTCGCGGTAATCATCAAGACTTACATATCCTTCAATGACAATTTCCGCTTCAGCAGGTACTTTTAGGGGCACTGTTTTACACTGAACAAGCTCAACTTTTTTGCCGCGCAATAATCCAGCAAATTGATATTCGCTGAGGGTATCTGGCACAGGTGTAACAGCCGCTAAGATAGTACCAGGATCAGCGCCGATTACCGCAGCAGCGGGAACGGGTTCAGATTTTTGGGTCTTCCACCGATTATAGTGCTGAGCACCCCCACGGTGTTTTAGCCAGCGCATCAGTGTTTGATTTTTACTAACCCGCTGCATTCGGTAAATACCCAGATTATACCCATCATCACGGGCATTACTTGGGCCTTTAGTGACAACTAAGGGCCAGGTGATAAGCGGTGCGGGCTCACCCGGCCAGCAGGTTTGGATGGGCAATTTACGAAGATCAATGTCATCTCCCTGCAACACCACATCATGCACAGGTGCTTTTTTTACGGTCTTTGGTCTCATCGCCAACACTTGACGGGCAAGCGGCAGCATTGAAACCGCGTCCTTAATACCCTTTGGCGGCTGAGGTTCCTTTAAAAATGCAAGTGTTTCACCGACCTCGCGCAGGCCCGATGGTTCGCGGTTCATTCCCCATGCCACGCGCTCAATCGTACCAAATAAGTTCACTAAGACAGGCATGTCCGATTTTTCACCCCGTTCGTTCACGATATTTTCAAACAGGATGGCTGGCCCCCCAGCGCGCAAGGTGCGGGCGTGGATTTCTGTCATTTCCAGGTCCGTGGAAACGGGTTCCGTGACGCGGACCAAACGGCCTTCGCGCTCTAGCATGTCAATGAAGTCTCTTAGTGATGCATAAGCCATAACAGCTTTATAGAATGCTCATCACTAACTGCCAACAGTTAATCACTGAACGCTGTCGTTTCCCCTATCGTTTGCTGTCTACCACGGCATATAATATGGGCAGGTTGGACCCCGCCCAACCAATAGGTTAGCTCAGCAGGGTCAGTCATTTCAAAAATAGCCATGTCAGCCCGCATACCTACGCCTATTGCGCCGACTTCATGGTGCAGGCCAAGGGCCATCGCTGCGTGCGTTGTAACACCTTGTACCGCCTCGAAGGGTGATAAATCAAATAGATTGCACGCCATATGCATCGCTAACTGAAGACTAACCATCGGACTGGTGCCAGGGTTTAGGTCGGTCGCAACAGCCATTTTAACGCCGCACTGGCGCATCAAATCAACGGGTGGCTTTTGGGTTTCTTTTAACATGTAAAAGGCCCCAGGCAGCAAAACCGCAATCGTTCCTGCCTTTGCCATTGCTTTTAGCGAGTCTTCGTTTGCAAACTCTAGGTGGTCTGCTGACTGGGCAGAATATTTTGCGGCTAAGCCACCACCCCCAAGATCGGATAATTGATCCGCATGCAGTTTTATGCCCAAGTGATGCTCAGCCGCTGCTTTGAATACGCGCGCCGTTTGCGCAGGTGTAAATCCGATATTTTCACAAAAGGCATCCACAGCATCTGCCCGTTTTGCCTCAGCCACTTTTGGGATAATCACCTTCACAATATGATCAACATAGCCATCAGAATCACCCTGAAATTCAGGCGGAACAGCGTGTGCTGCTAACAATGTTGTTGACAAGCCGACCCCAGCTTGCTGTGCCGCGATATGCGCGGCTTTTAGCATTTTTAACTCACTTTCCAATGTTAAGCCATATCCAGATTTTACTTCAACATGGGTTACTCCTTCGCTTTTTAGACGCTTGAGCCGTTTGGTAGCGCTCGCTGCTAGATCATCCACCTGAGCTTGGCGCGTATCCCACACTGTGGATAAAATACCACCGCCGCTTTTGGCAATAGTTTCATAAGATGTGCCTGACATGCGTTCGGCATGTTCCCATGCCCGATTGCCAGCAAAAACAGCATGGGTATGGCAATCAATCAGTCCCGGTAGGGCCAGCATGCCTTGGCAATCTAATTTTGTAATCGCATCTGAACCAGTGGGGAGATGCTTTTTTATCCCTACAAAATCGAAACGGCCATCTTTAACGCCAATCACCCCGTCATGAATAATCCCAAAAGCACCAACGCCAACACCAAATGTCATAGTGGCGATGTTTAAATTGGTGAATATTTGGTCGTATAATGGCACTCATGCATCCTTTGTAAAAAGGTTTCCTTAGAACGTGTCCCAATTATATAGCCTGAAAAGTCACCGCCGAGAAGGCGTTATTATTTCTTAGACGTAATTGTATATACAAATTTGTATATACAATTAAAATATCCGTGCTATAGGGTACTATAGAGACAATAAACACAATAGATGTGTCAAACAGGTTGCGGGAAATGCCAAGACTATATTTTGAAGGACTATTAACTCAGACAGGATGGTTAGACCAAGCTGCCCTTGATGTTGACGCCTTTGGTATTATTACAGATGTAAAATCTGGTATTTCCGCACCTGAAGGAACGGAAGTCTTCGGATACGGGCTGCCAAGTGCCGTGAATGTGCACAGCCATGCCTTTCAACGCGCCGCGGTCGGGCTAACCGAATGGGCACCCGAACATGCAAACATGGCAGCCAGTCTAGTTTCAGATTTTTGGTCATGGCGGGATATTATGTATCGTTTCGCAGCCGCTATGACACCCGATAGCCTTAAGATTATAGCCCGCATGGCCTATCTTGATATGCTTAAAAATGGGTATAGCGCGGTCGGTGAATTTCATTATTTGCATAATGCCCATAAAGATCAATCGTTAGCGATGTCCGAAGCAATTATTGACGCGGCTGAGCATACGGGTATTGCCCTTACACACTTGCCTGTTTTATATCAACAGTCAGGGTTTGGCGAGCAGCCCCCAATAGGTGAACAACAGGCTTTTATTCACACAACGGGTGACTTTAAACGGTTGCTAACCGTCCTAGGCGGCCACTTGCGCGGCCATAATACATTAGGTGTTGCCATACATTCCCTGCGGGCTGTCGGGTTGGATGCCATGCGCGATGTGCTTGAGTTTCTGCCAGATATGCACTGTGTCCATATTCATATCGCTGAACAGGTGGGGGAAGTGGAAGCCTGTGTAAAATGGTCTGGCATGCGGCCTGTGGAATGGTTGCTAGACAACATGGATGTTGATAAGCGCTGGTGCTTAATCCATGCCACACATGTCAATGATGCAGAAAGTGATGGCATTATTGCGTCTGGGGCCAATGTAGGATTATGCCCAACGACCGAAGCAAACTTAGGCGATGGTGTCTTTCCAGCACAGAAATTTATCGCTGGTGGTGGGGCCTTTAGCATTGGTTCCGATAGCCATGTCAGCACTGACCCACGCGAAGAACTGCGCTTGCTGGAATATGGTCAAAGATTAATCAGCAACAAGCGCAACGTTCTTGTCCCCCCAAAAGGCGGCCATGTGGGGGAACATTTATGGATGAAAGCAGCAATTGGCGGCGCCCAAGCGCTGGGGCAAAACATTGGCGACATTGCAACTGGCAAACGTGCTGACCTGATTGTGATAGACCCCAAAGCACCGTCAATGGCGGCAGCGCGGTATGGACAAATTGCCGACAGTCTGGTGTTTAGCGGTGGCCCTAGTCCGGTCACGCATGTCATGGTTGGTGGAAAATTTGTGATTAAAAATAATCGTCATACCCATGAGGACAGCATCATTGGTGATTATAGTGATCTTTTGCAAAAGTTTTCCGAAGTACTGGAGACCAAAGTACTGGGGACCGAAGTACTGGGGTTCGTATCATGACTAACCATAGCTTACCCCGTTACCAGCAGGTTAAACACTATATTCTCAAGGGCATTCAATCTGGTCAGTATCAAGCTGGTGGTCTGATCCCAAGCGAACATGCCTTGGTTGCTAGCCTTAATGTTTCGCGGATGACCGTGAATCGTGCCCTTCGGGAACTGATGACAGAAGGACAGATTGTGCGGCGGGCTGGGCAAGGCAGCTTTGTCGCCGAGAAACGCATGCGCGGCGAAGCAGCAGATATCGTTGGAATCCGTGAAGAAATACAGCAAAGGGGGCATCAGTGGCATGCGCGAGTTATCACCCATGCTTTGCGTTCATCTACCAAGGCCGAAATGCAAATTTTCGATTTTGACACACCGCAGCCATTAGCGCATTTTGTGATCGTTCATTCAGGGAATGGCACACCTGTGCAACTTGAGGACCGTTTGATCAATCCAGCCATTGCCCCCGATATCATGACCATAGATTTTAGCAGCACAACAACCAAAGACTATTTGATGAATGTTGCTCCCCTGTTAAGGGCGCGTCACCTTGTGCAGGCTATCAATGCCGACGCATATATTGCCAGTGCCTTAAGCATAAAAGCTGGGTCTGCTTGCTTGAAAGTCAACCGCACGACATGGACAGGGGATAATGTCGCGAGTTATGCCAGTTTGATTAGCCCAGGTGAGCGCTATGAGATCGCAGCACATTTTAAAAGCACACAATCATAAGCACAAAAAACATACACATAATGATAAGGGAAATTAAGCCATGAAAAACCGAGCAGACATCAAAGCCCCAACAGGCACAGAATTAAACGCTAAAAGTTGGCAAACAGAAGCCCCGCTTCGCATGATGATGAATAATCTTGATCCCCAAGTCGCAGAAAATCCAGACGAATTGGTTGTTTATGGGGGCATTGGTCGCGCAGCGCGGAATTGGACATGCTATGATCAAATAGTTTCGACACTGAAAACAATGGAAGATTATGAAACCTTGCTTGTGCAATCGGGCAAACCTGTTGGGGTGTTCCGCACACATGAAAATGCCCCACGTGTTCTGATCGCAAACAGTAACTTAGTGCCTGCTTGGGCGAACTGGGAACATTTTAATGCGCTCGATAAAAAAGGCCTGATGATGTATGGGCAAATGACTGCTGGGTCATGGATATATATTGGTAGTCAGGGCATTGTGCAGGGCACATATGAAACATTTGTTGAAATGGGCCGTCAGCACTTCGGTGGGGATTTATCGGGGAAATGGATTTTAACGGCAGGACTGGGCGGCATGGGGGGCGCGCAAACCCTTGCCGCTACAATGGCGGGCGCTAGCTGTATTGCTATTGAATGCCAAGCCAGTCGCATCGATTTTCGTTTGAAAACGGGATATGTTGACGCCAAGGCGGGTACGATAGAAGAAGCGGTAAATATGGTTGAGGCCGCCCATAAACGCGGGGAGGTCCTATCGGTTGCCGTGCAAGGCAATGCAGCTGAAATATTACCACATATGGTAAAAACTGGAATACACCCTGATGCGGTGACAGATCAAACATCCGCGCATGATCCCGTTAATGGTTACCTGCCCGTGGGTTGGAGCGTTGAAAAATGGATACACGCCCGTGAAAGCGACCCTGATAGCGTATCAAAGGCGTCAAAACCTGCGATGGCTGCGCATGTAAAAGCCATGCTCGCATTCCATAAAATGGGTATTCCCACCTTCGACTATGGTAATAATATCCGACAGGTTGCTTTTGATGAAGGTGTTGAAAATGCTTTTGATTTTTCAGGCTTTGTGCCCGCTTATATTCGTCCCTTATTCTGCCGCGGTATTGGCCCATTCCGTTGGTGCGCCCTGTCGGGGGACCCAGAAGATATTTATAAAACCGATGCAAAAGTGAAAGAACTTATCCCAGATAACCCGCACTTGCATAATTGGCTGGATATGGCCCGGGACCGCATTCAATTCCAAGGCTTGCCTGCGCGTATTTGTTGGGTTGGGCTTGGGGATCGCCACCGCCTAGGCCTAGCCTTTAATGACATGGTCAAGAACGGCGAGTTAAAAGCCCCTGTTGTGATTGGACGGGATCACTTGGACAGTGGTTCGGTGGCTAGCCCTAACCGCGAAACAGAATCGATGATGGATGGATCAGATGCTGTTTCTGATTGGCCGTTATTGAATGCTATGCTGAACACAGCGAGCGGCGCGACATGGGTGAGTTTGCATCACGGCGGCGGCGTTGGCATGGGCTACAGCCAACATTCAGGCATAGTGATTGTTTGTGATGGTACAAATGAAGCCCATGCGCGTATTGGCCGCGTGCTTTGGAATGATCCAGCGACAGGTGTGATGCGGCACGCTGATGCAGGGTATGAGACCGCCAGAACATGTGCCGCCGAGCAAGGATTAAACCTACCCATGCTTGACCACAAATCATAAGGAGGCAAAGATGACAAGCCATATGATACGTTCAGCAGGCGCATTAAGCCTAAGTGATTTGCGCCATATTTATGACCAACCGACACACTTAACTTTAAACGAAGACAAACGCGAAGCGGCCCAAGCAGCGCGCAATACGGTGACCGACTTGATCGCGCGCGGCGATACAGCATACGGCGTGAATACAGGCTTTGGTCTAATGGCACAAACTCATATTCCCGCCGCAGATGTCAAAACCTTACAGGAAAATTTGGTTCTGTCGCACGCAACAGGGACAGGTGACCCGTTAAGCGAGCCAGTCTTAAGGCTAATTTTGGCGATGAAAGCAGCAAGCCTTGCACAAGGGTTTTCAGGGGTACGCATGTGTGTCATTGACGCGCTTATTGCCTTGTTGAAAACTGAGGTTTTCCCCGTTATTCCGTCTAAAGGATCGGTGGGTGCCTCGGGTGACTTAGCGCCGCTTGCGCATATGTCGGCTGTGCTCTTGGGGGTTGGTGAAGTGACGCACAAGGGTAAAACTTTATCAGCCCAAGAAGGGCTGGACATGGCAGGTCTGTCCCCATTACAGCTTGAAGCAAAAGAAGGCTTAGCCTTGCTGAATGGCACGCAAGTTTCAACGGCATTAGCACTTGCAGGTCTGTTTCAGATTGAAAATGTTTTTGCCAGTGGCTTGATCGCTGGCGCCATGAGTGTGGAGGCAATGAAAGGCAGCCATGTCCCCTTTGATGCCCGAATTCATGCAGTCCGTGGTCAGCAGGGGCAAATTGATGTGGCTCGGTCCATGCGCACGTTACTGGAAAATAGCGAAATACGCGCTAGTCATGTGGAGTGTGATAAAGTGCAAGACCCCTATAGCCTGCGCTGTCAACCGCAGGTGATGGGGGCCGCACTTACTGTAATGCGCGGCGCAGCTGATATTTTATTGGTGGAAGCTAACGCTGTAACCGATAATCCCCTGATTTTTGCTGATAAGGGGGATATTTTATCGGGTGGTAATTTCCACGCAGAACCCGTGGCAATGGCATCTGATATGTTGGCCTTAGTCATTGCTGAAATTGCTAGTATTTCAGAGCGCCGTACGAGCTTGCTTGTTGACCCAAAGCTTTCAGGGCTTCCTGCATTTTTGGTCGAAGAAGGGGGATTAAATAGCGGATTTATGATTGCGCAGGTTACTGCTGCCGCACTTGTTAGTGAAAACAAAACCCTAGCACACCCAGCCAGTGTTGATAGTATCCCAACCAGCGCGGGCCAAGAAGATCATGTATCGATGGCGACATTCGCCGCTCGTCGCCTAGGTGATATGGCAGGAAATGCCGCA
>JABABO010000152.1 GCA_014238195.1 Kordiimonadaceae bacterium
ACAAGCCCCGCATAAGCACCGTAAATTAAGCTGGCTTTATCGGCACCAAATAAATGGTACTTCGTTAAATAAAGGATCAAAATTGTGCGCATGCCATAGTAGGAAAACCGTTCCCACATTTCTGTCATAAAACAAATAGCAAGCCCAACAGGATGGCCTAACAGCTCACGCTTTTGGCTTCCTTCATATAAATTCTCAGTGTCCGTCATGAAATTTTCCCCTAACTTTACCCTCATACCCCGAAGTGGTGAACTTCTTAAGACCATAGTTTCTTGTGAAATCGAAGTAAATTCTGCAAAAACTTAATTATTCTTGCTCATTTGTAAACTTATTACCGATATGGCGTTCTAAAAACAATAATGTTTCACGGTAATATATTTGGCGATCCCTTGGCTGTGTCAGGCTGTGGCCTGCCCCCTCTATGGGTATAAACGTGAAGTCCTTATTGTATTTACCAAGCCTTGCGGCCATAAGATGACTGTGAAGGAACGTGACATTATTGTCTTGTGTGCCATGTAAAATAAGCACAGGCACATTCATTATCTTTGCCAAGTGAAGCGGCGACAAACGCATGAGCCGTCGTTCGCTCAAGCGCCCCCGAACCCGTGGCACGATCAAACTGGCAAAACGCTTACTTTGATAATCTTCCACCAACATGGGCAGTGACATGACACCGTTTAAACTGACACCGCACTGAAAAACATCCGCATCTTTAATCACAGCCATCATTGAGGCATAACCACCGTAAGACCCTCCGACACTACAGGTTTGATCTGGACGGGCATAACCGCTTTCAATCAGCCAAAGCGCTGCGCTACGTAGATCATCTTGCATCACACCGCCCCATTCAGCATATCCATCTTGCCGCCATCGCCGACCATACCCTAGCGAACCGCGAAAGTTTGGGAGTAGCACGGTGTAGCCCTGTTTGGTTAACCAACTTACAAGCGGTTTATAATTACCATTTGCCCGCCGTACAGGCCCCCCATGTGGTATCACCACAGCTTTCCCTGTTGGGCCAGCTTTTGGCACAGACAAAACGGCATGCATTGGGGGCAAACGAGATTGAACTTTTTTGCGTTTGGCTTTAACGGGTATCCAAACCCCATCGGTAGAATAATGGCTAAACGCGCGGCGAAAACCATAAAGCTTTAACGTCGCACTGTTATTGCTTTGAACCGCATAATAGGCATGACTATACAGAGGTGAAATTTTATAAAGCCGCACAGCGCCATCAAAAGAAACGCTCGTTTGTATAATATGATCAGTGTTGGACAAGCCCAATATTTCGCGCACAGACTGGATTTTTTTGCGCAAGGCAGGTTGCAAAATATGTGTGTCACGGCGCAGGCGCACCACTTCATGGCCCACAGTCCGATAGCTAACGGGATCAATTAAAGCACCCTGCACATCGAACCGTTTATCGCTGGCAAGTTTTGTAAGCATTTCGCCTGTGCGGGTATCCATGCGCCACAGTGCACGCTTATCATCAGGGGCATTCTTATTGCCTAAAACCCCTTCGGCGGACAACACCAGCGCCGTTGCACCAGCGCTTTCGACACTCAGAATTGAAAAAAGTGGATCATCAAAATAATCCCGCATTATTATCTGTTGCCAACCGCCGCCTGTGCCGCGTCCAAAGACATAATGTTTTTCGCTTTTATAGCCCTCACCCAGATAGATTTGTCCGTCAGGGGCAGCCCACCAACGCACCACAGGCTTAAACGCCCCGATAATTTTTTCAGACGACCCATCAAGTGCATTGACGCGGTAAACAGCAGGAAACCCTTTTACATCGGGGTCTTCCCATTGCATGATCAGATTTTGTGGATCATGGACAAGCTGCGCTAACAGCAAGGGTAACAATTCACCAGGACGCGGTGTAAAGCCTTCAATCAAAGGCCTTAAGCGTTTGGTATGTGCGTCATACAAAACCAATCCTTTTTGCCGCAGCGACAGGAGCAACCTGCCACCACCAATCCAAGATAACCATTGAATATCTTCGCGGACATAGGGTAAACGTTCCCGATTTTTGGGGTGTTGCCAATTTTCTTCTAGGGTTCGCCAAACATTAATATCCAAAATATCTGGGCTTTTTGGTCGCGGTATTAAACCCGCTAAAAAATGGCCATCATTGGAAAGTGACATTGACATCACATCTGCATGGGCTGTAACCGTCCTTAAAAACTTATCTTGATCGGCTAGAAGCTGTTGCGGGAAGGTGTTAGCATATGCAACCACCCCCATTCCCATACTGGAAATCAGGCACCAAGTCCCTACAATCAGTGACCGTAAATACAGTAGTTTAAAAGCTCTCATACGAACAGGTTTAGCATGGCTTCCTTAATAAGGCATACTAACATAAGTGTATTAGCTTACTTTGATAACAAATATTTTAAAAATCAACACTGATCGTCGCCCACAGCGCGCGGGTTTGCGCCAGTGTCACGAGACCCGTCCCGCTTATCGCTGATACAACACGGCTATTGGTGATATTTTCGCCCTTTAGCACCAGCTTAAAGCCCTCTTGCAAGGGGGCAGACGCTGTTGCATCTACTGTAAGCATATCCCCAAGGCGGCGTGCATTGGCATCATCCCCATATATGTTGGAACGATAAGCAACATGTATGTCGATATAAAACTGGCGATGTTTATAAGCCATTGTAGCATCAATACTATGGCGGGGTGTTTGTGCTGGACGTAAACCCTCTAGGTCTGGATTGGCTTCAAAGTCTGTAATTCTTGCGCGGGCATAAGCGTAACGCGCATCAAGGGTCACTCCTTTTTCACCCCCAATATAGGCGGACAGTTCAACACCATCGGTGATGCTTTTGTCGATATTGGCTCTTTGGCGCAAAACACCCCCTTCTGGTACAAACCCACCAAGCGGGAAAAACCCTGGCCCATAAGCAACCGTAATATTTCCGACACCATCGGATAACCAGTTTCGGTAATATGTAGCTTGCAATTTTACGCTGCTAATCGGCTGATAGATTAAACCCATATCAAAGCCAAGTAAGCGTTCAATATCTAAATTCGCATTGGCTTCGGTAATATCATTACCAACACGAAAAGGCCTGTAATATTCATTGATTGTTGGCATACGCCAAGTGCGGTAAACGGATGAGACAAAATCTATTGCGTCTGTAACATTATGATCAAGGGTGATCCGTGTGGTTGGTACCCAGTCCGATTGATCTAGTATCGGTTCATCGCGCAATAGCACCCCATCGGCTAAGTTATTTTCAGTACGGAAACCATCAAAACTTTTGTAACGATCTAGGCGTGCCATCACATCCACGGTGGTATCGCCAAAAGTTCCTTGATAATCGGCAAAAGCACCGATGACAGATTGTTTGCCACCCGCAAAGCGTACACGGCGAAAGCCAGTGCCTATGTTGGAGAAATTTTCATTGACCTCGCCTTGCATCCAACGACCATCAACGCCTAATTCAAGCACACCGAACTGCACCCGCCCCATCATGCCAAAACTTTCACCTGGAACATCATACTGATCTAAAACAGGGCGTGTGACAGTGCGCTCAGCATCGCGGACAGAAATAAACCCACCGTTAAAATCACGATTTTGATAGGTGGCGGTTATTTCAAAACCGTCTGTAAAGTCTACCGCCCCAGATGTATTCACCAAACGCATCACAGCGTCCAGCCCCGTTGCATCACTTACAGCGCCTTCAAGGCCGTTAATACGGTCTTCGTGAAACCAACGAAGCGATGCCATTGCCTGCGTACCATCCATATCAATAAGCGTGCGTACTGATCCATGATCGCTGTTTAAGGATGCACGTATATCAGCAGGACCGCGTTGGTCAGCACCAATCAAATAAGCCCCATCATTTTCAAAATGACCCGCAGCAAATTGCGTTATGGTGTTACCGGATATGATGGCCCCATGTCCATTGGCAAACAGCCGGCCCTGTGTCCCTAATCCGACATCTAGGCTGCCGCCTGTCTCAGTCGGGATTTGTGTGCGAATATCTACACGCCCCGTTAAGGATTGGGCGCCGTAAGCCCCAGCGCTACCACCTTTTGTAATGGCAATATCAGCGATGGGAAAATCAGTAAGACCTGACCAGAAAACCCAGCCGCCAAAAGGACCTGCAACGGGTACACCGTCAAGGGTCACTAGCACCCGACCCGCTGCATTCGCCCCCACCCCCCGCATATTCAAGCCCTGAGTGGTGGGGTGTGCGGTAAAGCTGTCCGCACGGCGAAAAAGCTGCAAGCCAGCAACATCGGTTATGAATCCGTCAATGTTTTTTCCTGCTGTGTTCTGCGGCGTTAATAGGATCGTAGTAGCCGTGTTTTCCCTGACCATAAGGCGCGGGGCTGTTATGATAATGTCTTCTAACCCACCAGTATCTAGCCCACCAGTATCTGCCCCATCATTATCCGCAACTGCATATGCCTTATTAAGCGGCATCAAAAACGTAAAACTGATAGCAAACACGAATGCAAATGAACGAGTATAAGACTGACAAAACAAAACAAAATATCCTAAAGGGTGTGATAAATTTTTCTTGGTCTAACCTGTTATCCCTTGTATCGCAAGGTGAAAGCACCTTATATAGCCAAATGCAGAGAATTTTGTTCCCCTCATTTGGCTATAAGTATTTGTGTCGGTTCGACTTA
>JABABO010000266.1 GCA_014238195.1 Kordiimonadaceae bacterium
TTGATGAAATTGAGAAAGCCCATCCAGATTTGTTTAATATATTGTTGCAAGTGATGGATAATGGCTCACTGACCGACCATAATGGTAAAAAGGTTGATTTCCGTAATGTTGTTTTGATCATGACAACCAATGCTGGGGCAGCTGACCTTTCTCGGTCCGCCATCGGTTTTGGTGATAATACCAACGAAGCCGCTGCCGAAGAAGCCATAAAGCGCACTTTTGCCCCTGAATTTCGCAATCGCCTTGACGCAGTTGTGCCGTTTGATTATTTGCCAACCAAGGTTGTGGCGCGTGTTGTCGAAAAGTTTGTCTTGGAACTTGAATTACAGCTTGCTGATCGTAATGTTGAGATTAGCCTGACGGAACAGGCCAAACTGTGGCTTGTCAAAAAGGGCTATGATAAAATGTATGGTGCTCGTCCTTTGGCGCGGGTCATCCAAGATAATATCAAGAAACCGCTCGCTGATGAACTTTTGTTCGGTAAGCTCAGTAAGGGCGGCGAAGTCATGGTGAAATTAAAAGGTGATGCATTATCGTTTGTTATTGAACCGCATGCCCCCAAAGTTCCAAAGGCACCTAAACAACTCCCTGCAGGCAAAAAATCCAAAAAAGCTAAATCAACGGCTGTGGCGAAGCGGGGAACAACTGAGCCTGTACCTGTGAAATAATTTTCATGCTCATGATATAATTTAGACGTATGATTGATTGTATGTAGCGAGCGCAGGGGTAATGGGGCGCTTTTTACTGAAATATTAAAGGCCATACTTTAGGTCATTGGGGTCATTCGCCCAACCAGCACTACCCATACGCAACTGTGTTTGCCTGCTGATCATACACACGAATTTATCCTGTTCCTGCGAAAATGACTGTCGGGCATTTGCCATGCTTGTGCCATAGTGCCAATTGCGGTGAGTATTGATCACCACAATTGGCCATAAGTATTTGTGTCGGCTCGACTTATCAATAAATAATGCACTCATTATTCATTGGTCTCGCTTTATTATACGTCATGTCAGCGATGGTTGGTAACGCTGTTGCCTTTTTAAGGCCATAGTGTCAGGATATATTTATCGTTGAAATTGTAAAAGGGGAGGCCGTCAATGTCATATATCAAGCGTTTAGTAAGCATTATTTTGCTGACTGCGAGCACAAGCTTTACCGCACAAGCCCATCACGGCGGTGATCATGACGGGGCAGCGATTTTGAGCTGATTACCTGTATCCCTGAACTTGGTTTTTTTGAAATCAGACCCATCATGTATTATGGCAGCACAAAGCGTGTTTTTTATACGGACTCAAAGGTTGCTATGGATTTTCATAAAAAACAGGCCACATCGCCCACAATAAGCATATCAGGGAATCTTATACAGGCAGATGTCCTAGTGAAAAAGGTGTGCTAACATGGG
The DNA here is from genome assembly GCA_014238195.1 of Kordiimonadaceae bacterium. Classification (GTDB taxonomy): domain Bacteria; phylum Pseudomonadota; class Alphaproteobacteria; order Sphingomonadales; family Kordiimonadaceae; genus JABABO01. Next base: position 1,406 of record JABABO010000266.1, read on the forward strand.
AATATACCAACAAAATCGAACCTGGTCGCGGTGTATGCGGTGCGGCTGATTGGGGGGCTATCTTACGGTTCATCTCAATGATATACTGATAACTGATAACATACATATCGGTGGATTGCCAACAGGTGGATGTAGAACGAGTAACCTTCATAGCATCCAAATTACGAATATCTCGGAAAAAGCATACAAAGTCACTTTGCGAGGCCTTTGGTCTGACAAACTGGAACCCTACGTAAAATATAGCCAATTGCGGTGAATATTGATTCACATTGACTGCTCCTTAAAGAGCTTATTGATCGAGCATTGTTGCTTCCGTCTTATGGCTTTTGCTTGTGCCCATTTCTGCTCAATGGGGTTCAAGTCAGGCGAATAGGGTGGCAAATATTCCAGAATATATCCTGTTTTTTTAATCATGGCTTGAGTGTCCTGACGCTTGTGAAAAGTGGCATTATCCATGACGATGACAGACCCTTTCGACAGCTTAGGGAGTAAATCTTGTTCGGCCCATGCATGGAAAA
>JABABO010000301.1 GCA_014238195.1 Kordiimonadaceae bacterium
CTCGTCCAAATTTGGTTTGGTTGTAATCACTTGCACCGTACCGCCAATCGCGTTTGAACCCCAAAGGGTGCCTTGTGGTCCCCGTAAAACTTCTACACGTTCCACATCATACAAATTCGAAAAATCGTATGGGACCCCATCGGTAAAGGTTGATGTTGTGCCAGGAGTACTGCTGTTAGAACCCGATAGGCCGCGCAAAATAAGCTGCCCACGTGGGCTTGCAGCACCAGCGATTGTGCGGAAAACATCCTCTTTATTAATCAGATTACGTTTTGCGATTTCAACAGAGCCAACTGTGGCGATATTCATCGGCACTTCAACAAGAAGTTCCCTTTTCTTCCGTGCCGTAACGTAGACTTCTTCGATATTGCTTGCGTCGGCTTCAGTGGCCGCGTCTTGGGCGTAGGCTGGGGATGCCAGTGTTGCCAGTGTAGAATATGCAATACCGCTCATCAGTATCGTCATACGAGATTGTTTACGTGACATGCTCGTTTCTCCCTAAAAATTAATAATTAACTGTGTATGACAGCAACGAAGGTTTACCGTAAGCGAAAGTCTATGATTAAACCAATAGGCTATGAATAATGGGATACTTATTTGTTGGTGTTAATTCGTCATCTGTTGCTTAACTGTCACGAAAGTGTATTAATCAATCGATTTTAAGTAATAAATCATCTTATTGAGGTTTTTTATTCACCTTTTGATTGATTTTGTATGACAGTCGAAACCAACAACGGCTAAAGGGATAAAACAATGAAACATCGTTTGCTAAATGTGCTTTTTATTGGGGTAATGGTTTTCGTGTCGGGACTGCAAGTGCGCGGTGATGCGGGGGGTGAAAAAGCCGATAAAGCACCAAAAAAAACTAAATTTACCATTGATCATGCTTTAGGTCTGAAACGCATCAGTGATATTCAGGTCAGCCCAGACGGGGATTGGGTTGCTTATACTGTAAAGCGTGTCGATGAAGAAAAAGACAAGAATTTTTCACAAATTTGGATGAGCGATATTCAGGGTGAAAACAGTGTGCCCATGACGGCTGCTGATGCAAATGCCACGCGCCCACGTTGGTTACCGGATGGTTCGGCACTGTCTTTTCTAGGCAGCCGTGGGGTAGGGGAAGATGAAACTTCGCAAGTTTGGACGCTAGATCGCCGTGGCGGTGAAGCTCAGCAATATACGCACATCAAAGACGGTGTTGACGCCTATGCCTGGTCGCCAGATGGCACGTCACTTTTGTTAGCGATTACTGATCCAGAAGAAGGGGCCAACGAAGGTGAAGATGGCAAAGACGATAAAGATGAGGATAAACCGAAGCCACATGTGATTGATCGCTTACAGTTTAAGTTTGATTATACAGGATATCTGGACCGCCGCCGGACGCATTATTACCTTGATAACGGAACAGAAGACCCCATTCAGCTGACCTTTGGTGATTATGATGATTATGGGGCAGTATGGCACCCAGATAGTGGATCTATTGCTTTTGTCTCCAAACGTCACGGGGACCCAGATGCCAATGACAATAGTGATATTTGGTTGGTTTCAACCGATAGGCAAGCGGCTGAGCGCCCGCTCATCCAAATCACAACAAATGTGGGTCCTGACGAAAACCCCGCTTGGTCCCCTAACGGCAAAATGCTGGCCTACACGACATCACGCCAGCCAGAAAGATTATGGTATGACACCCATGAAATTGCAATGACAGAAGCCAAAGCAGGTGGCAGCGAGCGCGTTTTAACCGCTGACTTAGACCGTATGTCCTTTGACCCGTCTTTCAGCAGTAACGGTAAGTCGATCTATTTCATCAGTGACCATGAAGGCAATAACCCTTTGATGAAAGTGAACATCAGGACAGGTGATATTGACAGTGTAACAACTGGGCGCTTTTCTGTTTCTGGGTATGATGCCCGTCATAAATCACGGCTTATTGTTTCGGTATCCGAACCTGATAAACCTTATGAACTTTATGCGCTAAAACGTGGAAAGTTAGATCAAATTACTCAGGTAAATAGTGACCTAATAAAAGATTTACCCTTGGCGCTGGTAGACCGTTTAACCGTGAACGGTTGGCAGGGTGATCCTGTTGATAGTTGGCTGTATTATCCGCATGATTATGATTCAAACAAAAAATATCCGGTTATTTTTGATCTGCACGGTGGCCCAGTTAGCCAGCACAATAGTGATTTTGATACGTGGCCGCAGTTGTTTGCCGCGAATGGCTATGTTGTTGTGCAGCCTAACCCTCATGGTTCAACGGGGTATGGGGAAGCCTTTACATTTTCCTTAAACCGCCAATGGGGTGTGCCTGATTTTGCTGATGTTGAGGCCATTGCTGATCACTTGGTGGACGCAGGTATCGCAGACCCTGACCGC
>JABABO010000158.1 GCA_014238195.1 Kordiimonadaceae bacterium
ATCTAATTTAGGTATGGTTTTGACATCCTCCCCGCCCTAAAGAGGAGAGGGTGTCAAGCATGTGCAGGCATGGAAATACCAGCATTTATCTTTTTAAAGCTAATATATAGCGAGACCAATGAATAATGAGATCATTATTTATTGATAAGTCGAACCGACACAAAGACTTATAGCCAAATAAGGTGATCAATATTCACCGCAATTGGCTATAGTTGGCTTACGATTAAGACGGCACATAATTCGTAATAATTTATAGAAGCAGTATAAAAAGATCATCGTTCAATAGGTTGTAATGCATCAAATTGGTCCACAGGCCCTGAATAACCATTTGTGTACCCGCCATTTTGCACCGCAATTTTGTTGACCGCATTCAGTGCCGTGGTAATTGCACCTTCCAGCCAGCCTGCGGTAAAGGATATATCATCACCAGCAAGCACCAGACGTGTACTGTCGTCCATGAATTGGGTAAACAAGGCACGCTGATAGCGATACTGCCCAGGTAGGTTGTTTTTGAACGCACCAATATAATAGGTTTCGCTTTCCCAAGTTATGCCAGTGGGGGTTCCCACACTAACGCCTGTAAAGTTTACTCTAGGGTATATATCTTGCAGAACATTCAGTGTTTGGGTGACTCGTTCTGAAACGTCAAAGGGTACAAATTTAAGGGAATCGTCGTTCCAAGTATAGGATGTGCAAATCCCATATCCATACGGATCGTTAACTTCATTATCATAGGCAAATACATAGGTCCCGCGCGTCAATCGATCTGACAAGGTAACGCTGAAAGGATGTGTACCATCTGAATTTATGTTATTCCAAAAATCGCTGCTCACTTGAATGAAGGTTTTGCTTGATCCCATATAATGGGTATATTCAATTGCTTCCCAAAGGTCTTCACTGAATAATCCTTGCATAGACTGATAGTTAGCTTCGACATTTTTTGCACGCATCATTTGCAATGTCCGAACGTGCGGGGTATAAATGACATCTAAAAATTGGAACCCACGAAGGGTTTGCGTTGCGTCTGCCGTATTTAAATAGACTAATTGAAAGGCTTGGTTTGGCTCTGTCGCCACTGATGTGATTGCTTGGACTTCGTTGAAAAGCATGTCATTGGAGGGTATTCCTTGGGCGGTCCAAAACTTATTATTAATATCGGAAAGCGATTGGCTGCCATCCACGCCTGCGTTAACAGCATCACCCAGATCATTTGGGCTTTTATCCCAAAGTGACTGGGGTAGGAAAGTTGTGCCATTATAGATCAACTGATGGTCTGAATCCATATAGGTATATTCTACCCTAAGAATTTCCAGAAAGCAGTTTACGAAATCAGTATTCCACCCACCAGAACCAAATCCAACCTGTCCAAACAGTTCAATATCATCAAATGACCAGCCATTGTTGATCAACGCTTGGTGAAAACTTAGATTGTCCCAACTGTCGGATTCTGAAACGGTGCTAGCTCCCACTAAATTATTCCAAATGTCTTTGATTTGCTGTTGGATGTTAGCAAGTTCTGCATTCGTGGCAGTTGCTACACTTGCTAACAAAGCCGTCATTTCTTCCATGCGGATAGGGTTTCCAGCCAACAGTAGGTCCCATTTGGCCTCTAATTCTTTATATTCTGTGGGAATTGGATAGTTAGAATTGTTAACGTCATAATATTGTTGTGTACCTTTATAATCGACGACTGTACCTGGCGCCGCTGAAGTGCCTGGGTTTGGAAAGGGTGCATATGCCGCGCCGACTTTATCAAAATAATGAAACACCGGTTTGCAAGACAGTGGAAAGCGCATACACCCAAGCTCAGCAAAGCCCCCAGTGCTTTTTTCTTCGGCATGCATTCGCCCGCCTATTCTTCCCGAGGCTTCAAAAATAATAGGTTCAAAACCTGCCCGCATACATTCATAGGCAGCGATCATGCCGGCAGCTCCAGACCCAATAATAGCAATCTGCTTGCCTATATTTTGTGCTGGAATTTCAATTAGAGGTGTCCGGTTGTTTGCAGCAGTACGCAACCATCGTCCATAGTCATACGGAAAGTCGGCGACGAGTGCCGTTATATCAAGATCCAACTGTGATGGTGTATTGTGAATTCTATTTGGAATTGAAGCAGACATTATTTTTCCCTCTCGATTTATTAGTTTGGTTTGTTAAAAAATCCTTACATTTTGTTTTCAGTTGCAATGCTATATAGGGAAGCTCATGCCCCACTGATAACCGCATTAGATGAAAAAGATGTCTTTAACGAAACACAACATCCGTTCTTTTATGGCTTAATCCTGAATGAAGAATATGTGCAAACAACAACATCCATTGCGGTATTTACCCATAATGAATATGAGCTAACAGATGATCTACGTATGACGGCAGGCTTGCGATATACTGATGAAAAACGCGAGTTTGTTGGTGGGACCATTGGCTTTGCAGAAGTAGACAGCGAAGTTAATTATGGTGAATGGACAGGCAAACTTGGTGTTGATTATTCTTTTGAAAGCGGCATGATTTACACTCATTATTCCCGTGGCTACAAGGCTGGTGGCTATACAGGGTTCTTCACGTTCGTGCCTGAGGAAAAAGATGCCTATAATCCAGAGTTTATCGATGCTTATGAAGTTGGCTTCAAAACCACACTGGCTGATAATACTCTGCGCTTGAACGGTGCTGTCTTCATGTATAAATATGATGACTTGCAGGCCTTTGGGTCCAAAGATGGTTTCTTCCGAATTTTCAATATCGAAGAAGCGGAAGTAAAAGGTGCAGAGCTGGAAATCAACTGGTTGCCTGCTGATGGTTGGCGTATTGACACAGGGATAGCCCTGCTTGATACAGAAGTGACTAAATCTTCGCTTGGGGAAGTGCCTGTTGGGAACCAACTGGGCAATGCATCTGACTTTCAGTTTAATATTGCGACAAGTTACGAATGGGATTTAACGTCTAAACTGCGTGCAAAAACCTCCGTTGATGCAAACTATCAGGACGATATTTTCTATTCGATCAGCAATAATCCAAACCAGTTACAAAAAGGCTATATGGTTGCCAATGCACGCTTTGCTATCATTGACGCTGATGATCAGTGGAGCGTGACGGCTTGGGTGAAAAACCTGACCGATAAAGACTATTTCGGTGAAATTTTCTCGGATGGTGCCTTAGCAGTTGGTTTCCCGGCTGCCCCGCGTACAATTGGTATCACGTTTACATACCACTGGCAGTAAGCTATGACTGTAGATGTCACCTATAATAATGTGGGTGTTGGACGGTCCATTGATCGTCCAATAACTATCGTTGCGCTCATTCTGGTGGCGACAGTGACAGAAGCGATGCTGTTGTTATTGCCCATTTATGTTGGCGCTATTGCTGATTTGCTTCAGATCACAGACGCGCAAATTGGCCTTTTGGGGTCTGCTGATCTGGCAGGTCTTGCAATTGGAGCAGCATCCGCACTTTTCTGGCTCAGAAAACTGCCTTGGCGCCCCCTTGTGTTATCCGCCTTAACGCTTGCGATTGTATTAAATATCACTTCGCTCTATCTGGTCGATTTCACAGAATTATTAACCATCAGATTTATTGTAGGCATGACGTCTGGCGCTGCCTATGCTGTTGCTTTGGCAGGATTATGCGACACAACACATGAGGCCAGAAATACCGCCTTGATGGTCTGCTCGCAAGTTATCTTTGGCGCTGTTGGGCTCTATCTGCTCCCTTTAGCGGAAAATCATTTACGCCTCGAAAGCGTTTACTATTATATCATAGCTTGGACTGGTTTAGCGTTGCTGATCGCCGTGATCGCCTTTCCAAATAATACAAAAGAGCAAACTTTTGAAAGCGCGTTGTCTTGGAATTCCTTTGGCATGGCTGGCATAATGGCTGTTTGTGGGACAGCCTTTTATTTCTTGACCATCGGTGTTGTCTGGGCCTATTTGGAACGGATTGCACTTGAAGCTGGCCTTAGCTTGTCCGACATTGGTGCATCCCTTAGCCTTGGTTATGTCATAAGCCTTGTTGGGTCTTTGTCTGCAGCTTTTATTGGTATTCGCTTTGGCAAAAATTGGCCGATGATCATTGCTGGCTCAGTGCAGCTGGTTATGTTGTTCATCTTTTTGCATATAACCTCTTTTAATAATGTTCTAGCAACCTTCTTTATCGCCAACGCAATTTTCCAGTTTTTCTGGAGCTATATCATATCCTACCAGATTGTTATTTTCAGCGATGCAGATACATCAGGTCGCTTCATGCCGCTTTATGGCACAGCAATGCATTTTGCCCTAGCCATTGGTCCCTTCATTGGATCGCAACTGATGATCGATGGCAGTTATCGTCCGGCCCTGATCTTTGGCATGCTGATATTGATCCTATGCTATTTGTCATTCTTGGCGTCTGTTTATTTTCACAAACATAAGGGGACAAACCATGCGTAAACAGGTTTCTGGCATATCAGTTTGTTCTGACCGTAAGGGGGAATGGGATCAGAATCATAATCGTAGGCAAGGCTTAAGGGATTTACACAAATTGCATCGTTACGGCGTATCTTTCAGGGCCATTGACATTTGCCCTCTGGAAAAAAAGCATGATCCAAACCTAGAGAAATTACCCCCGGTACAGGCGTTTAAAAATCATCTTGACTTTGTTGGTGTCTGCGCCCTCAAAGGTAATCAGATTGTGCTTGAAAATTATGCACCAGATTTTTGTACATCGTCTATTCATTCTGTTCAATCAATCACCAAAACATTGGTCTTTCTGATCGCCGGTAAACTTGTTGATGCAGGCAAAATAACGATGGATCAGAAAATAACTGATTTTATCCCCGATATTGGCACGGGTTATCATCACGTAACGCTGCAAGATGTGTTTGATATGGCTGTACTGAATCACTACAGCGAAGACTATAGCGACGGTCAGGCCATGATCGGCGAACTGGAAGATGCCCATGGCTGGCGTGTCCTTGAAGGCGGTCGCCATGTTGGCTTGCGTGACTTTCTGAAAACCATCCCTAGTGATGGGCGGGCGAATACAGACTATCAGCATGATTATAAGACAGCAAATACTGATCTAGCGGCTTGGATTTGTGAAATTGCATCAGGAAAGCCTCTGCGCTCATTGGTTATTGATTTAGTAGAAAAAATGGGTGTTGAAAATCCTGTTTTCATCTCGACCGACAGAGACGGCACACCTTTCCTTGGTGGCGGTATGCATATGACTTTACTTGATCTGGCGCGGTATGGCCTGCTGATTTCCAAAATCATTCAGTCTTCTGGTAAAGCAAGCTTTTACCAGCAAACGCGGCAAAATTATCAGCAAGGTTCGCGAATGCCAACAGGACATTATTACCATAATTTCACCATGGGTAATAGTGACTGGATTGGGCATCTTGGGTATGGGGGGCAGTGGCTAATGGCCTACCCCGATCAGAATATTGTTATTGCATGTTTGTCTGCTTTGTCAGGGGATGAAGCCTTGGATATGGGGCATATAAAATTTTTATCACAAATGGGCGAGACTGTCGCTCAATCTATTTCCTCTAAGTCATAAAGGATTATTCAATGAGCAACACAAACTATAATCAGCCGCTTGGTGGTAATGAAATGCCTCGTTTCGGTGGGGTTGCAACCATGATGCGCCTGCCAATAGAAAAAGACCCCTCTAAACTGGATGCGGGATTTATTGGGGTGCCCTTTGATATAGGTACATCGAACCGTGCGGGCGCCCGCTACGGCCCACGCCAAATCCGTGCCGAATCTGCCTTGCTACGCCCCTATAATATGGCCACAGGCGCAGCCCCTTTTGATGCACTACATGTTGCTGACCTTGGTGATGTTGCGATCAACACTTTTAACCTACAAAAATCTATCCAGATTATTGAAGACCATTATACAGCCATTGTAGACGCAGACTGTGTGCCGCTGACTATGGGCGGTGACCATACTGTTGCCTTGCCTATTCTGCGGGCACTGAAGAAAAAACATGGGCCTGTTGCTATGATCCATGTGGATGCTCATGCCGATATCAATGATAATATGTTTGGCGAGCCGATTGCCCATGGGACGCCGTTTAGACGCGCAGTGGAAGAAGGCCTGTTGCTTGGTGACAAGGTCGCGCAGATTGGTCTTCGCGGGACAGGCTATGCAGCGGATGATTTTGACTGGCCTAGGACCCAAGGGTTTCGCGTCGTAACAGCAGAAGAATGCTGGTATAAATCCCTAGCTCCCTTGATGGAAGAGATCAGAAACCAGATCGGCGATGCCCCCGTTTATATTTCCTTTGATATCGACGGACTTGATCCCTCTTTTGCCCCAGGAACAGGCACCCCTGAGATTGGCGGTTTGTCTATTCAACAGGGCCTTGAGGTCATCCGCGGCGCAAAAGGATTAAATGTTATTGGAGGTGATGTTGTCGAAGTCGCCCCTCCTTACGATCCTAGTGGCAACACAGCCTTGGTAGCGGCCAATCTCTTATATGAAATTCTTTGTGTCTTACCTGGTGTGAATTACCGCTAGACCCTAAGGAGATAGCCAGTGATACATTTAAAAAATGCAATTAAACAGTTGCCAGTGGTTTATGACATTAATACAAGACCCAAAGCCCCGCATCTAACAGTTACTGATCCAGCAAATAGCCGCCCGATTGCTTTTGTTGAAACAACTGATAGCAAAGAGACAGAAGCTGTCATTGAAAAGGCTGAAAAGGCTTTTAGCTCATGGTCAGCCAAAACCGCGAAAGACCGTTGCAAAGTCCTGAAAAAGTGGCATGATCTTCTTTTGGAAAATTCAGACCTACTTGCCGAGGTAATCACCTTAGAAAGTGGTAAACCCATACAGGAAGCCAAAGGTGAAGTGGCCTACGGCGCTTCCTACGTAGAGTGGTTTGCAGAAGAAGCCAAGCGTGCTTACGGTGAAATGGTCCCAGCCCCTTGGCAGGACGCTGAAATACTGGTGATGAAGCAAGCCATCGGTGTAGTCGCAGCCATTACACCGTGGAATTTTCCCGTTGCTATGATCACGCGCAAGGTTGCACCAGCCTTGGCGGCAGGCTGTTCTATCGTGGTAAAACCAGCAGAAGACACCCCTTTATCGGCTCTGATTATGGAAAAGCTGGCCCTTGATGCTGGCCTGCCTCATGGTACTCTTCAAATTGTGGTCGCAGACAACCCTGCCAAGGTTGGAGCGGTGCTAACAAGCCATTCTGCGGTGAAAAAGCTCTCCTTCACTGGCTCAACAGCTGTCGGCAAACTGCTCATGAAACAATGTGCTTCAACTGTGAAAAAACTGGGCCTAGAACTGGGCGGCAATGCACCCTTTATCGTGTTTGAAGATGCGGATATTGATGCTGCTGTAGCTGGGGCCATTGCTAGTAAATACAGGAATGCAGGTCAAACATGTGTGTGTGCTAACCGTTTTTATATCCAAAGTACTGTTTACGATGAATTTGTAGAAAAATTGGCCTTATCGGTTCAGGAATTAAAACTGGGCCATGGCCTGAAAGAGGGCACCACAGTTGGGCCTCTGATCAATCAGGCAGCGCTGCTTAAAGTCTCTGCACTTGTGGAGGATGCAAAATCCAAAGGGGCGGGTGTTAAGTCTGGTGGTCAGGCAGCCAAAATGGGTGGCAATTATTTTGAACCTACAATTTTAACAGACATAACCCTTGATATGGACATTGCTGTGGAAGAAATTTTCGGCCCTATTGCCGCCCTGAATAGATTTGAGACAGAGCAAGACGTTATCAAGCTGGCGAACGATACGCCTTATGGTCTAGCCTCTTATTTCTACGCCCGTGATGTTGGGCGCATTTTCCGTGTTGGCAAGGCCCTTGAGTATGGAATGGTCGGCGTAAATACAGGGATTATCTCAACAGAAGTGGCACCGTTTGGTGGTATAAAGGAATCTGGGCTAGGGCGCGAAGGCTCTCATTATGGTCTCGATGATTTTATGGAACTTAAATATATGGCTTTAACAGGACTAGGTCGCTAGTTCTATTCTTGATTAAAGGACAAAGAGAATGTCTAAAAATGATTCATTAATCGCCCGTCGCAGCAAAGCTGTTGCCCTTGGTGTTGCTTCTGCTTCACCTGTTTACGCAAGCAAAGCAAAAAATGCAGAAGTCTGGGATGCAGACGGGAAACGCTATTTAGATTTTGCCATGGGGATTGCTGTTTGTAATACTGGGCATTGCCACCCAAAAATAGTTAAGGCTGCCCAAGACCAGTGTGCACAGTATACCCACACGGCTTTTCAGGTCGCCCCCTACGAGCCTTATGTAGCGCTGTGTGAAAAATTAAACACCATTGCCCCAATTGCAAATGCCAAATCAGTGCTTTTTTCCACAGGTGCAGAGGCTGTTGAAAATGCCATTAAAATTGCCCGCGTTGCCACAGGCCGTCAGGGTGTGATCGCTTTCCATGGCGGTTTCCATGGGCGGACAGCGCTGACCAGCACCTTGACAGGTAAGATTGTGCCCTACCGGGCTGGCGCGGGCGTTGGGGCCGCAGGAATTTTTCATGCTCCCTTCCCCATCAAACACCACGGTATTAGTGTTCATGATGCACTGGCGGGACTGGCCACCATCTTTAAAACTGAGATTGAGCCTCATGATGTTGCAGCGATTATTTTGGAACCTGTACAGGGTGAAGGCGGTTTTTATGCGGCGCCAACTGACTTTATGACTGCACTGCGAAATCTGTGTGATAAACACGGCATTTTGTTAATATGCGATGAAGTTCAGACAGGGTTTGCCCGTACAGGAAAAATGTTCGCGACCGAGCATTATACTATAAAACCTGACCTGATGACAGTTGCTAAGGCCTTGGGTGGTGGTTTTCCGATCTCTGGCGTAATAGGCAAGGCGTCCATCATGGACACAGTCAAGCCAGGTGGCCTAGGCGGTACATATGGTGGTAACCCTGTCGCCTGCGCGGCGGCCCTTGCAACCATTCACGCAATTGAAGAAGAAGAGCTGGTTAAGCGCAGTACTATAATTGGTAATCAACTGGTTGAACGCCTACAAAGGGTGAAAAAGCAAAATACAACAGCGCCTATCGGCGATATTCGCTCGCTTGGGTCAATGATGGCCTTTGAACTCGTAAAGGAAAAGGACACCAACATCCCCGATCCAGAAGCCACTGCCACGTTAACAGCGAAAGCCCTAGAGAAAGGCCTGATCCTACTATCCTGTGGTTACTTCGCCAATACAATCCGTGTCATTGCACCACTGACCATATCCAACGATCATCTACATGAGGGCCTTGATATCATCGAAGAAGCACTTAAGGAAATTACTCTTTAAGACGAGCACTTGTAGCTTGTTTGTCGCGTGATTTAAATCAGATAGACTCTAGCCATTATGAAATGGTCATAAAATATAGCGAGACCAATAAATAATGATCTCATTATTTATTGGTCTCGCTATAAAAAGCAGGGCATTACCCAGCCCTGCCCATTTTTAGTTCTAAAGACCCAATTTAGGGCCTAGTATTTCCCACTAAGACTAATTATGCTGTAAGTCACAAAACCAGCAATCTTCAGAGTTATACGTTTCTTGCTGCGTTCCCATGACGGCACCAGAACCGATTGGGCTACCAGGTGGGATTTTAACAGTCGCAGGGTCTTTCACGGCTGGCGTGTTACCGCGGCGCAAAGCCACATCAATACGGTCCGCAAGACCCCTACCATAGTGTATTTGGCCTGCTTTTAATTTAAGTGCCATCTTTTTCACACGACTTAAACTTTCACCAATTGTAGCCCGCACTTGCGGGGGTGTTTCAGCATGACTATGTAGATCAATAAGCTTTTCAACAAAGGCTGATTGGGCTGCAAAAGCTAATTGCAACAGTTTATCGCCCCGTAATTGGCGGTTTTGCATCACCCTGTCTTCAATTTTCTTTAAGACAAAGCTTAATCCAAAATGACCGGCGTGACCACCTTGTATAGCAAGACGTGTTGCTCGTGCTGGATGCAACAAAGCATCAAAGGCCATTTTAGAAGCAACACCAGCGGCTGTGATGGGATCAAACATTGGGCCAGCACTTCCCTTAAAAATTTCCCGATTGAACTGCGGGTCGCCGTCACCCCTGGATAACGGGCTTAGTTGCATTATAATGTCTTCATTAATCGCCAAAGCTTCGGGCTGAACTGTGTTTAGAATTTCATTCAATGCCGATTCTTGCTGCCCCCGTTCTACAAGTGTTGGCATGGGCCGACCATCACCTTGATGACGATACATAAAATCCACTCCGCCCAGCATTTTTGCCGCAGCAGCAAGCTGGTAACGGTGGTACAAATAAAGCGGTACGATTTTCGTTTGCAGCGCCATATGATTTTCACCGCGCCTTAAATTAGCCTCCCCAAAACGATCCAAAGCGATGCTGCGCACAGCCATGACGCTCTGCAGTTCTGCTATTGGATCAGTGCCATTATCCCACACGGCACCGTGCGGGTGCATCGTACCAACAGACCGACTATCTTGGTCTTTTACATACCGTAAACCTTTCGCGTCGGCTGCCCTGATTTTTTCCGCTTG
>JABABO010000303.1 GCA_014238195.1 Kordiimonadaceae bacterium
CGCTGAGGCGACACAAGACAGGGATGATTTAATCAAGGCGATCAATGCACTGCCCGAAAATGAAAAGGTTAAGTATGCTTCACTTGGCGATGCTTTAGGTGTGCCACCACTTATGGCTCAAGCTGGAATTGTCTTCGTCAATCCAACAGGTGGGAAAATTAGAATACATGATAAATGGGGAAAAGGGCATTATGGGGCCAGTAGAAAAAACGGCAAAAAGCAACGTCGTCACAAAGGTAGTGATTTTATTGCAATTCCTAATCAAGATATTGTATCAGTTATCTCAGGCGAGGTTACGAAAATAGGATATCCATATGCGTCAGACTTATCTTTTCGTTATATTGAGATATACGATGGTCAAATGTATCGAGTACGTATTTTCTATGTTGAGCCTAAAGTTGGCTTGAAGGTGGGGGCAAACATAAAAGCGGGAGATATGATTGGGCGTTATCAAAGTTTGGTTAAGCGATATCCGAAGATAACGGACCATGTGCATGTAGAAATAAGGAAGCATGGGACATATGTAAACCCAGAGAACCTTATACCATAAGGAATGTAAATTGAATAATTTAGTCTTGCCATTTTTCGCCACTAGCTTGATCGCCGCGTTAAATATAGTATCTGCAGAGGCAAAAGAGATTCAACTGAGCGATATTTATAGTTCAGCGTGCAAAATAATAGATCGAAACTTACCTTCCAAAGCATTGGAAAAAAATGATCACTTGTGCAGTGCTTTAAAGTTCTTAGAGCATAGACATTACAAAAATGCACGTTTGGAACTATTAGCATATGACCGTATAATTCTTCATGAGACAGTTGATTATATCGCATGGCCTATACTTGCAATTATTTACAATAAGGAAAAAAATCGGCGCAGAGCACAATATTACTTCGACCTTAGTACTCTAGCGCTAAAGTTAGATGCGGGAATTTTATCTTGTGCAAATGAAGGTGCTAATGGCCTTGATTTGCAAAAAAAAATGTATGAAAAAGCTATCGTTAACACAATTGTAAATCGAATGTGTGGCGCCATTCTTGAGCCAATGTTTCAAGGAGCAGACGCTGTAAAAGAAATATCTGAATTAGGCTTAGCTTTTGATGCTTATCAATTGGCATTAGCTGATATTACTCACACTGAATAGGAAAGTAGTACGCCACAGGCAAGGTGGATGCCCCCGACCCAGTGGATTATCTGATAACGTCGGTGCGCTATTGGATTCATGATTACACCAAAGCTTTTCTGATTGGTAAAAAGCATCCCACCAGTTTTATTGGCTTTACAATGAGCGCCAACAGCCTGTTCTTTAATGATCTTATTGAAAAATCCACGTTCTTCACAAGCCAGAGCGCTGAGGCGACACAAGACAGGGATGATTTAATCAAGGCTATTACAAAACAGCCTGCCGATGTACATAAAGATTATAACATAGTTCTAACACAGTTAGGAACGAACATCATTGAGAAAGCTAAGCCTAATCCTTCAGGGTTTGAAGGTGTGTTAACATTAGTGTATTCGCATTTGATCAATAATCTGAACGATCCAAAGGCCATTGTGATTAGAAAAAAGAATAAGGAATCTAGTGGAATAGAAGAGCCTTTTCAAAAAATGTGGAGCTATGGCCCATTAGGTGTCCTGCCTGATTTTATGGAGGATGCCCCATTATTTTGGGAAAAGTTAGTGGCAAAAGCAGAAGCATATTATGAATGGATTAAGCGTGTTAAGAGCAATGGAAAGTGGGACTTTAAGGTTCAATCAAATTTTCAAAAACATAAAACTAATAATTATGACCCTGTGACTAATCGCCATTATCGTCTAGATATTTGGGGAAATTTACATTATGGCTTCATTGGTAAGGGCATAGGCTTTAGCGATTTTGAACTTTACGCTGGTGGAGGTATTGCGCAGGTTTTATTTACTCAGTTAAGAGAGCTAAAAAGGGGTAATACCCAGCCATTATGGGATGGTTATAAACGTTATATTAATGCAGCTTTAAAGTTTGATAAACATTTTATAGCAGGTTTTGATGACCCCTTAGATAAAGAAATAGTGCGGATTGGCATCTCGCTTTATGATCAATATGGTAGTGGCTTAAAATATGATACACTGCGAAAAACTATACGTGATGCGAGGGATAGCATAGCAACATCATGAGAGGATATCAATATATTATTGTCTGCTTGTTAGTTTTGTGTTCTGTGGGCTGCCTTGAAAACGTTCCCCCCATGAGCGATGAAGATGCTATGGATTTGCTTGAAAACAATAGACAAGATTTAGAAAACCTTGCTGACAAATTATTGCTTAATCGAGATCAGCATAATCAATTTCTGAAAGATTTTAAAAAAGAAGATATTTGGGTAAATACTATGGAGATTCCAGATTATTCTTATTTGACTTGGGACGTTCACACAAAAAAACAAATAATGGATTGGCTTCTAGAAAATAAAATTATGCGATTGGTTACCTATGAACAATGTGTAATATATAATTTAGATCAAGGTGTTAGTTGGGATTTTCCTTTTCAGAGTAAGGACCTCATATTTTGTCGTGAAACTGACACCTTCTATCATCAACGCGCATCAGATTTGAATACTGATGAGCAAGTCAGAGCTGCCGCTATATCCCCTGAGTATAATAATGATATGCATGTAATGTATATTCGCCAGTTGGATGAAAATTGGTTTATTGATCATACGGCTTATGTAGATTGGAATTGACGTTTGGTTTTGCTAAACGATATAATTTTATGTATATATAGCATAAAAACTAATCCATAGGTGTATTTTTCTTTTATGGATAGTTGGGGTTAACGGGATAGATCATAAGGAGTGCTGATGATTTTTAGGGTTGCAAAAATATTACCAAAAAAAATGGTGCTCGCGACTGTATGGCTGCTGTTTTTTACGGTGCCCCTATCCAGTATGGACATCCCTAGGGACATGCCCATTTCGCAG
>JABABO010000215.1 GCA_014238195.1 Kordiimonadaceae bacterium
CGGGGTACGTTGGTAAGCTTAATATCTGACTTGCTTGACGTTCGCATATAGGGAGGGAGCCTTTGGTATATCCAGCATTAACGCAGGCAGGTTGCAGGTGAATGGGGGTCGGGTAATGCACGGCTGAACCAATGCCTTGGTCGGCCAGATGTGCTTGCAGGGCATCACGCTTAGGCGCCTGGATAACATAATGCTGATATGATCCGATGGTATGCTCCCTGACAGGGGGGTGTACGACAGGTTCCTTGATTAAATATTGCAAGAGCTTGGCATTTTCACGCCGCTTTGCAAGCGCCCGTTCCAGATAGGGTAATTTTGTGTCCAAAACCGCTGCTTGGATCGTGTCTAGCCTACTGTTGATGGACCACTGATTGACTTTATCCCGCGATACAAGGCCATGATTACGCATTTCGCATAATCGTTTGTATGTTTTTCTGCTATTGGTAGTAACCATACCCGCATCACCCAGTGCCGACAAAACTTTAAGGGGATGAAAGCTAAAACAACCAAAATCACCAAAGGACCCTGCTTTTTGGGTGTTGATCATGGCCCCTGTCGCTTGGGCAACATCTTCTAGTACATGAATATTGTGTTTTTGGGCGAGCGTCATAATCTCAGGCATGGGGGCAGGGTAGCCCGTAAGGTGCACAGGGATAATCGCACGTGTGTTTTCCGTAATGCAGGATTCTAGTTTTTTGGGGTCTAGGTTATAATCAGGCCCCACATCGCAGAAGCGGATACGGGCACCGGCAAGCGCAATAACAGATGCGGATGCTAAAAAGCTATTCGGCGCTGTAATAACCTCATCGCTCTGTTTAAGGTTCAGTGATTTAAGCGCTAACAGCAGCGCATCGGTACCACTATTAACCCCCACAGCGTACTTCACACCGATATAGGCCGCAAAATTCTTCTCAAATTCTTGTACTTCTGGCCCCAGAATATAGTGCCCGTGTTGTAATACTGTCTGCATGGCCTTGGTCAAGCGCGCTTGATGCACGTTGATTTTAGCGGCTGTATTGACAAATGGAATTTTCAAAATCCACACCTAATGTTGAGAAACATACATATAACCAATTGCAGTGAATATTGTTCCCCTCATTTGGCTATATGTTTTTATGTCGGTTCGACTTATCCTTAAGGACTTAGCGAATAATAAGATCATTATTCATTGGCCTCGATATTTCTTGCGCGAACATTATACATGAAAATTTCGTTCATGCGCAAAAAACCTTCCCATTGAAGTATGCAGTCGCAGGTGCTTACAAATGATTAAAGGTTGAGGTGGTCCTGCTTCTTTAGACAGTTTGGCAGCTTTATTAAGGTGTATCCTGTTCCATGGTGGTTCCTTTCCTAAGGTGACTCTTTCAAAAATCAATCTGACAGGTCTGGGCCACCAACCCAATATCAAATGTGCGAAACTATTTTTACGTTATGATTTATCGCATTTACTAAACGATCAAGAAGGGGCTTAAAGCCATCAAAATTCACTTGAGCGAAGTTCTTGGCAATTACCTTTTCTGCATACTCGGGTTTACCGTAAAACTCACTTTGATCAAAATCGTTAGAGCGCGCAAAAGTTCTCGTTCCTAATAATTGATTTTCACACCGCTGAAAAGGGTCAAACATATCTTCTATAGTAGTGTCTTTTTTAGATGGGATATGTGGAGTTTTAACTAAAAAAAGATTGTTATTAACGGGATAAAAATCATGATTACTATTTATCGTGGGATTACTATTTATCGTGGGATTACTGATAGAGTTATGTTTGACGGCATTAAATACCTTTTTTGCGCCAGCATCATTGTCTGTTAATAGAATAATAGGTTGTTCGGAAGAC
>JABABO010000207.1 GCA_014238195.1 Kordiimonadaceae bacterium
AACCCGAGGGTAGCGGTGGGTCTTGGCTTGGTAAGCTTTGGCCGTTATCGTAAGTTCATAGCTAGGGGAGAAGGGGATGCTGGCAGCACTCAGCATTCGGAATATTGTTCTTATTGAAGCGCTGGACCTAAACCTTGGGGCAGGGCTTAATGTATTGACAGGCGAAACAGGCGCTGGGAAGTCTATCCTGCTTGACAGTCTAGGTTTGGCGCTTGGGGACCGCGCTGACCGTACACTTGTTCGCGCCGGTGAAAAACTAGGCAGCGTTACAGCAATATTTGACTTGCCTATTGAACACGCAGTGTTTGACATTTTAAAGCTTGAAGGTTTTGAAGTTGATGGCGGCGAATTGATTTTACGTCGTCAAATTACCAATGATGGCAAAAGTCGGGCGTGGATAAATGATCAACCAGCTGGGCAAACTATGCTGAACACTGTTGGGATAAGCTTAGTAGAAATTCATGGGCAGCATGATGATCGCGGCATGTTAAATAGAAGTGCGCATCGGGGCTTACTGGATGCATATGGGAATTATTCTGGGGAACAAAAAGCAGTATTTATCGCTTGGGGCCATTTGAAAGCGGCTCGCCTATCATTAGAAACTGCCAAAGTAGCTTTGCTATCCGCGCAAGACGATGAAGATTTTTTGCGCCATGCTGTGCATGAATTAGATTTATTAGACCCTCTTTTGGGGGAGGAGACAGCCCTTGCTGACAAACGTGGCTTGATGATGCAAGGTGAAAAGCTAGCAACTGAACTGAGTGAGTATTATAATGAACTCACTGCCAAAGGTGGTGCAGATGCTGCGATACGCAGTGTTGTTCGCCGCATGGATCGCTCTGATGATCGGGTCCGGCCATATTTAACGGAAATATTAGAAACATTTGACCGTGCTGCCATTGAACTGAGCGAAGGGATTGGTGCCCTAGAGCGATTGATGCTGGATATGGAATTTAATCAGAGCGAGCTAGAAGACGTTGAGGAACGTTTATTTGAATTGCGGCGTATTGCCCGCAAACATCACTGTAAAGGTGATGACCTGCCAGCCCTGCATACCACTTTGAGCGAAAAGTTAGTAGCTTTAGACGCTGGGGATGAGGCAGTGCAGATTGCCGAAAAAGCTTTAAAAATTGCGGAAGCAGAAATGCAAGAAAAATCGGCTCAGTTAACTGCGAAGCGTAAGGCAGCCGCCAAGAAAATGGATGCATTGATTAACGCAGAACTTGCCCCCTTAAAGCTAGAGACCGCAACATTTCGCACCCAAGTGAACGTATTAAGCCCAGATTATTACGGCCCTGATGGTGTAGATAGTATAGAATTTGAAGTTCAAACTAATCCTGCAACTGATTTTGGCACCATGGTAAAAATTGCTTCTGGCGGTGAATTAGCACGGTTTATTCTGGCATTGAAAGTCGTGCTTGCTAGTAATGGAAGTTTGCCTGTAATGGTGTTTGATGAAGTAGATAAAGGGGTTGGCGGGGCCACAGCAGATGCAGTTGGTGAACGCTTGGCACGTCTTGCCAGTGATGTGCAGGTTCTTGTCGTAACCCATAGCCCACAAGTGGCATCCCGTGGTAATATTCATTATCTGATCAATAAAGGGAGAGATGGCGGCGTAACACGGACCGATGTGAGGGCGCTGACCAACACTGAACGACTTGAAGAAATCGCGCGAATGTTATCAGGTGCGACTATAAGCAATGAAGCCCGTGCTGCGGCTGCTAAGTTGCTTGTATAATGTGATGAAAAGATTATGAGCCCGAATGATTTATTACAAACCCCTGTTGATAAACTGACTACGAGCGAAGCAGTAAAGGAGCTAGCCAGTCTAGCGAGCGAAATCGCTTTTCACGATCAAGCTTATCACGGCAATGATAGCCCCAAAATATCTGATGCTGATTATGATGCTTTGCGTCAGCGCAATAGCGCAATTGAAAGGCGTTTCCCCAATTTTGTTCGCACAGACAGCCCCTCGCAGCGTATTGGCGCTGCCGTACAAAGTAAATTTGAGAAAATCACACATATCAAGCCAATGCTGTCGCTGGATAATGCTTTTAACGGTGATGATGTGCATGATTTTGTTGGTCGTGTGCGGCGTTTTTTGGGTTTAAGCCAAACCGCACCCATCGCCCTAACCGCCGAACCCAAGATTGATGGTTTATCTTTAGCCCTACGTTATGAGAATGGCGTGTTGATATCAGCTGCTACACGTGGGGACGGCGCAGTTGGGGAAAATGTTACTGCTAATGCACGGACGATACAAAATATCCCACACTCATTAACGGGTGATGATATTCCTGATGTTATAGAAGTGCGCGGTGAAGTCTATATAGCTAAGTCAGATTTCTTATCACTTAATGTCCAACAGGAAGCTAGCGGTGATAAAGTTTTTGCTAATCCGCGTAACGCTGCTGCTGGATCATTACGGCAACTTGATACCAATATTACCGCCGCGCGGCCCTTAAAGTTTTTCGCATATGCTTGGGGGGATATTTCAGGCGTGCCAGCCAAGCAGCAAATGGGTATGATTGAGCGATTTAAATCTTGGGGATTTGATGTCAATCCATTTATGCAAGTATGCTCTGGTGCAAACGCAGCTATTGCCCATTATGAACAGATCAGCAGTGCACGCGCAGCACTTGATTATGATATTGACGGTGTCGTTTACAAAGTGAATGACCTTGCTCTGCAAGACCGATTAGGCTTGGTTGCGCGCGCACCACGCTGGGCCATTGCCCACAAGTTTCCTGCTGAAACGGCTACGACCGTTGTTAAGGATATTGACATACAGGTTGGGCGAACAGGTAAACTCACCCCAGTTGCAAAATTGGAACCTGTTGGGGTTGGTGGTGTCATTGTTTCCAATGCTACGCTCCATAATCCTGACGAAATAAAGCGCCTTGGTATCCGTGTAGGTGATACGGTTGTAATCCAACGCGCAGGTGATGTTATTCCGCAAGTGATTGAAGTTGTTCAATCAAAACGACCTGATACTAGCAAGGTTTTTAATTTCCCTAATCAATGCCCCATCTGTCACAGCCCTGCCGTTGCACAAGGCGATGATGTGGATGTACGTTGTACGGGTGGATTTAAATGTCGGGCGCAGGCTGTTGAACGATTGCGCCATTTTGTGTCTCGCGGAGCATTCGATATTGATGGGCTTGGTGCCAAACAGGTTGAACAGCTCTATGAGCGGGGACTTGTAACAACGCCTGCAGATATTTTTACCTTAGAAGCTCGTAATAAAACCACTGACAATCCTATTGAAAAATGGGACGGATGGGGTGACTTATCTGTCGCTAATCTAATGACAGCCATTGCAGACCGCAAGCATATTGCTTTTCCTAAATTTCTATTCGCCTTGGGTATTCGTCATATTGGGGCTGGTGTGGCTAAGCTGATTGCTCGCCATTATGAAAACCCTGAAGCCCTTTTCCATGGTACTTTAAATACGGTTGTTCATGCGTTACTTGCAGATACAGATGATCGAATTCTGCTCATTGGTTTGGTTGGCAGTGTCATGACATTATCCAAGCGTAAAGCCTTTCAAACTGCACTTGCCATTGATGGCAATCTACTTAAAATTATAAAACTTCAAGCGGCTGATATTCTAAAGAATATCGACAGCGGTAAAATTCAAGCAACTGCGTATGACCATCATGCCTTGCGCATGTATGTACAGGCCGTAGCTAATCATATAACTGTGCAAGGGCAGCTGCCTAATATTGACCTGAAGCCCTTGCTGGATTTTGCCCGTGAGCTAACATCTGTGGATGGCCTGGGTGGGGCAATGATTGTCTCCCTCTTTGATTTTTACATGGAAGCTGAAAACCGTGCGCTTGTTGAAACGCTCTTGCAACAGCTGAGCATACAAGCCGAAGTGCACACCAATAATGAGAGTGTTGTCAGCGGTAAAACGGTTGTTTTCACAGGCAAGCTTGTCGCCATGAGCCGCAATGAAGCGAAAGCAAAGGCCGAAAGCTTAGGGGCAAAAGTTGCGGGGTCTGTCTCGGCTAAAACCGATATTCTTATTGCTGGGCCTGGTGCGGGGTCAAAGCTGAAAAAAGCTATAAATCTGGGTGTTAAAACCATGACCGAAGAAGAATGGCTGTCGCATATTTCAGTGGGATAGTTTTGCCCATATTTATTTTAGACTGCCTAGTCTAGATATTCGTCATAATTCTGTAATATATCTTAAGCTATGCTTTTATTGCATAGCTTCTTTGCATAAAATATACCTACTGATTGCGTATTAAGCAGCTTATATAGTGTGCAACAGCGCAGGAAATAGCCTCGCTGATTCGAAAACAAGGTAAGTAAATTACTGGTCAATGTAAAGGAAGTAGACAATGACATTATTACGCGACTTATATGCTGGATTGAAAAACGAGAATAGTTTTTTTGAATTAATGACCGCAGAAGGCCTTATGGTAGAAGCGGCCCCTGAAACAAGTCTTAAGGACCTTGTAACAAGGGCTACGGCTAAGATTGAAGGGTTCCGCATTGTACGCCCATCTGCACTGGGTGGTGCGTTTGCACATTAATTTTTTAGGTTCCTGCCATTGGGTAGGCGCCACTTGATAAATCATCTTTTTAAGGATAAGCCAATGAATGTATTTACACCAACTGTTGAAACAGCAGCTTTGCTCAGAGCGTTAAAAGAGCTTGTTTTGACTATTAAAATTGTCCGTCCTGTAGCGCTAGGTGGTGCTCGCTTGGACGGCAATTTTGATGCCTATACACACTAAAACTATATAGCCAAATGCAGTGAATTTTGATTTCCTCATTTGGCTATGTTTGGCATTAACGTGTGAGCGCTTTGACAATCCCGCGCCATGTTTGAACTTCTTGCTGCGATAAGCCAGCGCTGTGTATTAAATTTGCGATACTGCGTTTTTGGTTAGTGCGGCGATCTTCACTGCGAAAAAATCCAGTCTGTTCCAGTTCCCCAACTAAGTGATTAATCAAGCCTTGCACTTGCGCTTTATCGGCTTGTCCATCTGGATAAGCTGGCTGGAAGCTTGGTGTGTCATCATTTTGGATTGAAAATTCATAAGCGATTAGAATCACCGCTTGGGCAAGGTTTAAGCTGCCAAAAGCTGCATTTACGGGAACCGTTAAGACTGTATCAGCACAGGCTACGTCGTCATTAGTGAGCCCCGACCGTTCAGGTCCAAACAGTATAGCTGGCCTTTCGCTTAAGCTAATCTTTTGCTGCATTTGCATACTCGCCGAACGTGGTGTTACGGTAGGCTTTGGCATATCCCTGTTGCGCACAGTTGTGGCAAATACTAATGTGCAATCAGCGACAGCGTCTTCAACTGTGTCAAAAATACGGGCGTTCTGTAATACGATATCAGCACCCGAAGCAGCAGGCCCAGCCGCAGGATTGGGCCATCCATCGCGCGGTACCACCAAACGCATATCTGTTAACCCAAAATTCAACATCGCACGGGCTGTTTTACCGATATTTTCCCCAAGTTGCGGGCGGACAAGAACCATTGCTGGCTGAAGTTGGTTGCTGGCGCCAGCTTTTGATTTTGGGGGCCTGACCATTATCGTTCCACTATTTTTTGCGCCATGTAGTGCCTGTCGGTCCTACCTCGATCATTAAACCATGTTCGGCAAATTCATTGCGGATACCATCGGCGGTGTGAAAATCTTTTTGACTGCGAGCCATTTCGTAGGCTGAAATTTTGCCTTCAATCCAGACGGTATCCACT